>JAKJFB010000064.1 GCA_022705125.1 Pseudomonadota bacterium | reverse complement strand
CACCACTTCCCCCTCCACCACCCTTCGGTAACTCGCCAAACCCCACCCGATCAACCCCGCCGCCAGCGGGTAGAACACCAGTGCGACGATTGCGAGCGACCAGCGCAGCGCCGCATCCTCACCGAAGACGAAGTCCGTGAGCGCGGCCACCATCGAACCGCCGAATCCCAGGCCGAACAGGTTGGTCGCGAACAGCGCGATCGCGGTCACCTGGCCGCGCATGCGCCCGGGCGTGGCCAGCTGCAGCGCGGCCATCGCCACGCCGAAGTGCGAGTAGTGCAGGAAGATCACCACGGTGAACAGTGCCAGCGTCATGGCGCCCGAGGGCAGCAGCGGCGCGGCCACCGCCGGCACCGCGGCGAGCAGCGCGGCATGCATCACCCAGCGCATGTTGGCGTCGGTGCGGCCGCGCCGCTGCAGCCACGCCGCGCAACCGGCTCCGGCGAAGGTGCCGAGCGTTCCGGCGATCATGTACACCAGTCCCAGCGATGCGCCCGCTTCGGCCTTCGCCATGCCGTGGCTGCGCGCGAGCATCTCGGGGTACCACGCGATGCTGCCGTAGCCGATCACCGACATCATCGAGATGCCCAAAATCAGCCCGCCGTACAGGCGCGCCTCCCCGCGCAGGCGTGCGGTCACCGCCGCAAAAGGCACGGGTTCCCCGGCCTCGCCGGCCAGGCGCTGGCGCGGCGGCTCGCGCACCAGCGCGAGCAGTGCCACCACGACGAAGCCGGCGAGACCCACGGTGATGAACGTGGCCTGCCACGGCTGCACCTCGGCGAGCAGCGCAATGTGCGACAGGTCGACGGTGCTGAAGAACTCGTAGAGGTAGCCGCCCACCATGTACGAGGCGCCGGTGCCCAGCGTGATGCCCATCGCGAACACCGAGGTGGCCCAGCGCAGGCGCGCGGGCGGGAAATAATCGCTCATCAGCGAGTAGGCTGCAGGCGACAGCGTGGCCTCGCCCACGCCCACGCCCACGCGCACCAGGAACAGGCTGCCGAAGCTGCGTGCGAAGCCGCACAGCGCCGTCATCAGGCTCCAGAAGCTCACCCCCACGATGATGATCCAGCGCCGGCTGAAGCGGTCCGCGAGCCAGCCGATAGGCACACCGAGCACGATGTAGAACAGCGTGAAGGCCCAGCCGTGCAGCAGGCTGAACTGGAAGTCGCTGATCTCGAACTGCTGGCGGATCGGCGCCACCAGGATCGCCAGCACGTTGCGGTCGACGAAGGACAGGATGTAGGCGGCCAGCAGCACGCCGAGCATGTAGTTGGCGTGCCTTGACGGCGGATAGGGTTGGCTCACGCGCTCGTTCTCCGTCATGCGATGACCGTGCTCGCCCCGCTACGGGAGGCGGGGCGATCATAGCAACAGATTCGCTGCGGCCGCGGCTACGGGGGCCGGTTGTCGGTAAACTTTACAGTCTATGAAATCCTGGCGCTCAAAGAAGTCTCATCCTGCTGTTTTTAATAGTGTTATTTGTATTGGCCCGAAATTAGCTAATGCAGCCCGGAATAGCACTTTTGTAAATGGATGCAGCAAAATGAAAAAGAAGATCCTGAAGCGAGTCGTCGGCCTCATGGCGGGGCTCGGGCTGAGCGCACTGGCACAGGCCGGCCTGATCACCGACATCGTACCGGTCGACGCGCTGGTGCCGGGCACGGCGTCGTGGACCCACACGCTGGAAGGCTTCACGACCGGCAGTGCGCTCTCGGGCTCGCTCACCATCGAGCTTTTCGACGACACGACTGCGTGCGAATCGCGGGCATTCGGCATTTGCCTGGATTGGGACCTGGAGATGGCGACCATCGTCGTCGACCTGATCGACCTGCAAGATGGTGGCATGCAGTTGGTCTCGTTCGGCAACTGGACCGGCGCGCTGGGCGCAACGAGCCTGGCCGCGCTGAACAGCGCCGGGCAGTTGAACGTTTCGGTCAGTTCGCTGCTGGGTGATTTCCGGGTCGGCTCCTCCACGCTGAACGTCACTACCCGCGACGTCGCGCCGCCGCAAGGTGGCACACCGGCGGCCGTTCCGCTCCCCGGCACCGTCGCATTGCTCGGCCTCGGGCTCGCCGGGCTGAGACTCACCCGCAGGCGCGCCCGCCCCGCCTGATCGCAACGCCCGCGCCGCCCCGCCAGGGGCGGTGGCCACGGTCTCGCTGTCCCTGCCCTCGCACCGCTACACTGGCGCGCGTTTCCTGCGCGTTCCGGGAGGGGTTCCGATGCATCGAATCGCCGCACATCCGCTGTGGCTGGCCGGCTTCCGGCCGTTCTTTGCGCTCGCCTGCCTCGCAGGCATGATCTATCCGGCGGCGTGGATGCTCGTGTACGGCGGCACGCTCGCGCTACCGGACACGCGCTTCACGCCCGTGCAGTGGCACGCGCACGAGATGTTGTTCGGCTTCGGCTGGGCGGTGCTCGGCGGCTTCCTGCTCACCGCGACCAAGAACTGGGTCAGCGTTCGCGGCTGGCACGGTGCGGCGCTGATGTGGCTCGCCGGCGCCTGGGTGTTCGAGCGCATCGGCATGAGCGCCGGCGACGGCTGGCCGCTGCCGCTGTTCCTGCTCTCGAACCTGCTGTTCCTGGGCAGCATCGTCGTGATGCTGATTTGGACCCTGGTCCGTTACCGCGCGCGCGACAGCTACCGCGACAACGCCTTCTTCCTGCTCGTGCTGCCGGCCTTCCTCGTGGCCAAGTACCTGATGCTGCACGAGCAGCACTTCGCGTCCGGCCATGCGATGGCGATCGGGCTGTTCCGCATGGCCTTCCTGGTGATGCTGGAGCGCACGCTGACGCAGTTCATGCGCGGCAACTTCCAGGTCGACATCCTGCGCCATCCGGCGCTGGACCTCCCGATCAAGCTGCTGGGGCTGGCGCTGGTGGTGGAATTCGCGTTGCCGCCGGCGCTGGCCGCCGCTGCCGCGCTGTTGCTCGCGCTGCTGCTCGCGATCCGCTTCGCGTTCTGGAAGCCGCTGCGCGCGCTCGGGCGCATCGACATCGGCATCATGTACATCGGCTACCTCGGCATCACGGCGCAGCTGGTGGTGCAGGCGCTGGCGCAACTCGGCGTGGGGACTTGGGCCGGGTCAGTCCCGGTGCACCTGTTCAGCTTCGGCGTGATGGGCACCGTGATCCCCGCGATGCTGATCCGCATCAGCAAGGGGCACACCGGGCGCAGGGTGACGTTCGACGCGCTGGACCGCGCCGTGCTCTACCTGATGCTCGCCGCGCTGGCGCTGCGCATCGTGGCGCCGCAGCTGCTGCCCGCGGCCTACCTGCTGTGGCTGCAACTGGCCGCGGCCTGCTGGGTCGCCTGCTTCGCCATCCTCGGTTGGCGCTATATCCCCTTCCTGCTGCGAGCGCGCGTCGACGGCAAGGAGCACTGAGCCGCCCGCGCGCCCCCGGCAGCGCCGCGCTCAGGCCGCTGCCGCGCGCGTGCACCACGACACGCGGTTGCGCCCGCCCGCCTTCGAGGCATACAGCGCCTGGTCGGCCAGCGCCAGCAGGGAGGCCGGGGCGTGACGCGCATCGAGCAGGTCCGCCAGCCCGAAGCTCGCGGTGATGCCGATGCCCTCGGGCCCCTGCAGTTGCTCCACCGCGTGGCGCAGGCGCTCGGCATAATCAGCCGCGCCGGCGGCATCGACCTCGGGCATGAGGATCGCGAACTCCTCGCCGCCGATGCGCGCGACCGAATCGACGGCGCGGCTGCGCGCCTGCAGCAGCTGCGCTACGGCAATGAGCACCTGGTCGCCGGTGGCATGGCCGTGGGTGTCGTTGATGTCCTTGAAGTGATCGATGTCGGCGATCACCACGCTGAGCGGCCGGCGGTAGCGCTGCGCCGCGGCCAGCGCCCGTGCGAAGCGCTCGTCGAAGGCGCCCCGGTTGAGCAGCCCGGTGAGCGGATCGGTCTGCGCGCGCTGGCTCAGTTCCTCCATCGCGTCGAGCGCGTAACTCTGGAACACGAAGATCCCGAGCCCGACGAACAGCACCGGCGCGACCACGCCGTATACGCCCATCAGCGTCTGGCGGTCGAAGTCGAGCAGCAGCGCGCCGCAGGCGATCCACGCCTCGCCGGCGGCGCCGAAGACCAGCACGGCGACGGTGCCTATATCGCCGACGTTGCGCGGCAGCTTGTAGCGGAAGAGGCACCACGCCGAGGCTAGGCAGCCCATCGCGATCGACACCGCGGCAAAACCGAAGCGCAGCAGCGGGCGATCGGACAGCACCAGGTACAGCCCGAAGGCGGACAACCACGGCACGAGGATCATCAGCATCAGCAGCACCGGCACCGGTTGCGCGCAGCGGATCCAGGCGCTCGCCCAGAGCGTCGCGAAACCCGCGAGTATCAACGCGTTGCGCAGCAGGATCTCGGCGGTCCCGCTCATGAAGGCGGGTCCCACCACGTAGGTCAGCACGCTGGCGCCCATGAGCAGGAAGCCGGTGCCGTAGAGGATCGCCGCGCGGGCGGGGCTTTCCCTGCCCGCGAGCGGCAGCATGGCGATGGCCATGAGGAAGCACAGCGCGCAGACCACCGCAGACACGAGGATAGATTCGTCCATGTCAGCCCCCAGGGCCGGCACATGCCGGCCGTGTCGGGAACGCGGTCTGTGGAGGGTGGCGCGAAGCGGACCGCCGGACGCTGGGGCCAGGTCAGGCAGCCCATGCGGCGCCCGTGGGAGAAACCGTATCAGACCCGGCGTGCGCCGGCTGTGATGCGGTTCTCCAACTGCGATGTGGGTCGGCGTTCATGGCGGCAGGCGGTTCCCGGGAGCATTCGTCCGGATGAATCCGGACCTACGGGTGGGCGGCGGCCTGGCGGCCGGCCATGCGGCCGAAGAAGGTTGCGTCGCCCACCGACATGCCGCTGGCGTAGCCCGCCGCGGTGCGCGGGATGCCGGCCGCCGTGCGGCCGGCGGCGTAAAGCCCCGGTATCACGTCGCGATCGGCCGTCAGCACTTCGCCGGTGGGTAGCGTGTCGAGGCCGCCGAGCGTGAAGCAGGTGGGCTTCAGCGTATCCAGGCTCCAGTCCACCAGCGCGAAAGGCGCGGTCGTGATCGGCTTCAGCCATTCCCGCGCCTTGTGGAACAGCGGATCCTCGCCGTTGGCGGCGTGACGGTTGTAGTAGTCCACGGTCTGCGCGAGCGAGCCCGGCGGCAGGCCCGCCTCCTGTTCGACCTCGGCCACCGTCTCGCCGACCGCGACGATGCGCGTGGTCTCGTGGTAGTCGGGACGGCTGAAGTGCTCGTTGTCGATGAACAGGAAGATGCGGTGGTTGGTCTGGACCGAGGCGAAATGGCCGAGCCGCGAGAGGTAGACGTCCTCGTTGATGAAGCGCTGGCCCTGCTCGTTGACGAAGATGCCGCAGGTGAGCTGCGCCGGGGGGTAGTGCGCCACGCCCACGAAGGCCTGGCCCATGTTGATCGCGTGGGCGCCAGCGGCGATGCCGAGCTGGATGCCGTCGCCGGTGTCGCCCGGATTGCCGTGACGCGTGCAGTAGCTCGCGTACTCCGGGATGTGCCGGCGCGTCATCTCCTCGTTCATGATGAAGCCGCCGGTGGCGAGGATCACGCCCTGCGTGGCCAGGATGTGCACGTTGCGGTTGTCGATGCGCGCCACCACGCCCCGGATGCGCCCGCCGCGGTCGCGCACCAGCGCGGTGACGCGCGCGTCGTGGCGGATGTCGGCGCCGGATTCCTCGACGCGCCTGAGCAGCACGCTCATCAGGGTCTTGCCGCCGTCGTGGCCGGAGTCGGCGGGCAGGTGCCCGCGCGGCACCGGTGTGGCGATTTCCCTGAATGGATACGAGCGCTCGTTGCCGGTGTACTGCAGCGAGTCGCCGGTGAGCGCCACCACGTCGCGCCCCGCGAAGAAGCCGCGCTTGTAGGGCACGCCGAGCCCCTCGACCCAGTCGAAGTGTTCGGCCGCGCCATCGACGTAGGCGCGCACGCGCGCCTCGTCGGCGTACGCGCCGAAGCAGGCCATCAGGTAGTTGAAGAAGTTCTCGCTGCTGTCCTCGATGCCGAGCTCGCGCTGCAGGCGCGTGCCGCCGTTGCCGCCCAGGTACATCTCGCAGGCCGAGAGCATCGTGGAGCCGCCACCGCCGCTGAAGCGCTCCAGCACCATGACCTCGGCGCCCGCGCGGCGCGCCTCCAGCGCCGCCGAGGCGCCGGCCCCGCCGAAACCGCAGACCAGCACCCCGGTCCGGTGATCGAAACGCTCGATGCTCTCGAATTCCACGACGCGCTGCACGGGCACGCTCTCCCTCGATGGCTGAGCGTGCCTTTATAGAGGCTGAAAAAATTCAGCGCAATTGTTTTAATCAGGCCAGGCCGAGGCGCTCCAGCGCCACTGCGCGGTTGGCGCGGTAATCGGGCTTGCCGGGCGGCGTGCGCGCAATGCGCTCGACCGTCACCAGGTGGCGCGGCAGCTTGTAGCGCGCGAGCCTGCCCTCGCAGTAGGCCGCGATGTCTTCCAGGTCCGGCGTCGCGCCCTCGCGCGGCTGCACCACGGCGCAGACTGCGTTGGTGAAACGCTCGTGCGGCACGCCGACCACCACCGCGTCGAAGATCGCCGGATGCCCCTTTAGCACCGCCTCGACCTCCTCGGGGAAGATCTTCTCGCCGCCGGAGTTGATGCACTGGCTGCCGCGCCCCAGCAGCTCCACGGTGCCGTCGGCGAGCACGCGGCCGTAGTCGCCCGGAATGACCCAGCGCACGCCGTGGCGGTCGGTGCGAAAGGTCTCGGCGGTCTTCTTGTCGTCCTTGTAGTAGCCGAGCGGGATGTGGCCGCAGCGCGCGAGCCGCCCTACCGTGCTGCTGCCCGGCGCCACCGGTTCGAGATCGTCGTCGAGGATGCGCGTGTGCGCGTCCATCGTGAAGCGCGGCCCGGCCGCCTCGCCGTCGAAATCCACCACCGTGCCGTTGTGCCCGGTCTCCGAGGCCCCGAAGCCGTCGATCACCCGCGCGTGCGGGAACAGCTCCTTCAGCCGGTTCTTCACCGGCTTGGAGAGGATCGCGCCACCCGAGCTCAGCACGAAGAGCCCGGAGCAGTCGTAGCGGTTGCGCTGCTGGGCTTCCGCGAGCGGGCGCGCCATCGCGTCGCCGACCATCATCAGCCCGACCGTCTTCTCGTCCTGCACCAGCCGCAGCACGCGATCGGCATCGAAGTGCGGCTCGCAATACAGCACGAACTTGCCGCCGCTGTACATCGTGATCAGCGCGTTCCACATGCCGCCGCCGTGCATCATCGGCGGCGGGCAGACGGTGCTCAGCGCGAAGCCGGTCCTGACGCGCTCCACGATCTCCTCCGGCGTGCGGATGTGGGCACCGCCCGTGGCCGCCCCACCCTGCAGCGCGCCGAAGAAGATGTCCTCGTGGCGCCACATCGTGCCCTTGGGCATCCCGGTGGTGCCGCCGGTGTAGAGCACGTAGAGATCGTCGCCCGAGCGCTCGATGCCGAGCGGCGCGTCGTCCTGCGCCGCCAGCGCGCGCTCGTAGTCCGCCGCACCGAGCGCGGCATCGTCCGCGGCGTGGCCGTCATCCAGCGCGAGGTAATACCGCAGTTGCGGCAGGCTGTCGCGAATCGCGACGAGGCGCGGCGTGAACTCCCGCTCGTAGAGCAGCGCGACCACGTCCGCGTTGTCGAACATGTAGCGCAGCTCGTCCTCGACGTAGCGGAAGTTGATGTTGATCGGTACCGCGCGCAGCTTGAAGGCGGCGAGCATCGCCTCGATCCATTCCGCGCGGTTGCAGGCGAGGATCGCGACGTGCTGGCCGGCCCCCACGCCGCACGACTGCCAGTGCCGCGCGAGGCGGTTGCTGCGCCGGTCGAGCTCGGCGTACGTGAGGCGCCGCGAGCCGGCCACCAGCGCCTCGCGCTCCGGCACCGCGGCCGCGACGAGCTCGAACAGGTCGGCGAGGTTGAATGTCGCCATGCGATGGGAACTCCGCTGTTCGCCTGCCCGCGTCGTGCCTCAGCGCGGCCTGTGGGCGTGGATGATCTTCACGACGTCCAGGTAGACGTTGCGCACCTTGTCGACGGCGAAACCCGCCGCCCGCACGTTCGCGACCGTGTCGCGGTTCATCTCGGGACCGAAATTGCGGCTCAGCGGCGTCATCCAGTCCATGACCTGCTTGAACACCGGCACCTTGCTGCCGGTGTGCTCGAACATGTGCAGCTCGCCGCCCGGCTTGAGCACGCGCAGCAGCTGCCCCAGGCCGTACACGGGGCGCGGCACCGAGCAGAAGGTGCAGGAGGTGAACACCTGGTCGAAGTGCGCGTCGGGGAAATCGAGCGCCAGCACGTCCTGGCGCTGCAGGGTCATCGCGCCCGGGTAGCCGGCGGCGCGCGGCGCCGCGCGCTTGAGCATCTCCGAGGAAATGTCGATGCCGGTGATGCGCTGCCCCGGCGGGAAAAACGCGATGTCGAGCCCGGTGCCGACCGCGAGAAACAGGATCTCGCCGCGCATGCGGGCGAAGAACTCGCGCTTCACCGGGCCCCAGCGCTTCTCCGGACCGACGCCGTTCATCATGTCGAAGCTGGCGGCGGCGCGGTCCCACTTGCGTGCGGTTGCCTCGTCCATGCTCAGGCCTCCCGCGTCAGTCGCGCATTGGCGATGTAGGTGATGAACAGCACGCCCAGGCCGATCAACGCGCCCATCCACGCGCCGTCCAGCGGCGACATCGCGTGGTGGTGCGCGATGGCGCACACCGTCATGTTCGCGGTCATGCCGCCGATCATGGTCGGCACCATCACCTCATGGGCGCCGAACCAGCGCAGCAGCAGCGTGAGCGCCAGCAGCATCGTGACCGCCATGGCGCCGGCCATCGAGACCAGCATGCCGAGCCAGAAGCCGAGTGCGTGCGGCATCCACACGATGCCGGCCCAGCCGGAAAAGGCGCCGACCAGCGCATTGCTGAAACAGTCGCCGAGCACGAAATAGGGCCTGGTTTCCATCGGGATCTCCCTCCCTGCTAGCGACAGCGCGCAATCACGGTGTCGGCGTAGTGGCGCATCGCGTCGATCTTCTCCTGCACCGGCTGGCTCACCGTGGCGGGATCGTAGACGTTGCGAAAACCCACGATCACATCGGTGACGCCCTGCTCCTCGAGCCGGCGGATGCCATCGGGCTGGTAGGCGTCCATCGAGATCACGTGGATCTCGAAGGGCTTGTCGGCCACGCCCTCGGCACGGCGGATCTCCTGCAGCCGCGCGAGCAGCGGCGCCAGCTCGTCCTGGTCGCCTCCGGCGTGCATCCAGCCGTCGCCCTTCAACGCCGCGCGGCGCATCGCCGCGTCGACGTGGCCGCCAAGCAGTATCGGCAGCGGCCGGCTCGGCACCGGGTTCAGCCGGATCGCGGGGATGTCGAAGAAATCGCCGTGGTATTCGAAGAATTCGCCCGTAGCGAGGCCGCGCACGATGTCGAGCATCTCATCGAAGCGCTTGCCGCGGTTCTCCCAGGGCTGGCCGCAGACCGCGAAATCCTCCGGCCACGGACTGAGGCCCACGCCGAACTTGAAGCGGTCGCCGGAGATCGCCGCAACCGAGCAGGCGGACTTGGCCGCGAGCACGGGATTGCGCACCGCGAGCTTGGCCACGAAGGTCGTGAGCACCAGCCTCTCGGTGACGGCGGCCATGTGCGTGGCCGAGACGAAGGGATCGAGCATCGGCTGCGCGATGAACTCCCGGCTGCCGCTCTGGTACGGGTAGCGCGAGTCGGTCTCGCGCGGATACATGATGCTCTCGGGCACCGCGAAGCTGTCGAAGCCGCAGGCCTCGGCCGCGATCGCCAGCGGCTTCAGGTGCGTGATGTCGCACAGGCTCTCGAGAAAGGTGAAGCGCATGGAACGGTCTCGTTATTGTGGCGCGGCCGATGGTAGAGGCCCGCCGCGGAGCGGGTCAATGCGGCTGCCCGGCACGAAAATATCAGCACCATGGAATAAAGCGCCGAGCCGGGCCGTTTACTTGCCAGGTGACCGGCAAATGGCCGGTGCGCAGGCCCGAACGGGTCGACGCAAATTCCCGCACTTTAAATCAGGGAATATGAAACCGATCACGGCACGGGGCCAACGCTCCTGCCATCCTGCGCTCGACCCGACTGCTACGGAGGACTGATACATGCGCATACCGAGGTTTTCGCACGCCGTGCTTGCCGGCGCCACGCTGCTCGTCGCCGCCATCCCGGCAACCGCCGAACCCGGTCGCCTGCTCGCCGCCCAGTGCGCGCAGTGCCATGGGACCAACGGCGCCGGCCCCGGCTTCGACTCGATCGCCGGTAAGGATGCCGAGGAGCTCTATCACGAACTGGTCGAGATGAAGGGCCGCCGGGTGGAAGGAATCATGGACCGCCAGGCGCGCGGCTACACCGACGCGCAACTGCGCAGCATTGCCGATTACCTGTCCGCCCAGCCCGGCAACGGCGACGACTGAAACCCGGAGAACACACCATGAGCACGCTGAATCGAAGACATCTTCTCAAGCTGGCCGGCGCCGCCGCCGCGCTCGCCGCCGTCCCCCGGGTACTGAACGCCGCCGTCGCACCACGGGTGGTCGTGGTCGGCGCCGGCTTCGGCGGGGCCACCGTGGCCAAGTACCTGCGCCTGTGGGGCGGGAACATCGACGTCACGCTGGTCGACGCCAACGCGACCCACGCCGCCTGCATCCTGTCCAACCTGGTGGTCACCGGCGCCCTGCCGCTGAGCAGCATCACGCTCGGCTTCGACAAGCTCGCGGCCAATCATGGCGTCACGCTGCTGCAGGGACGCGCGGAAGCCATCGACCCGCCGGGCAATACGCTGACGGTGAGCACTGCGAGCGGGCGCAAGGTGCTGCCCTACGACCACCTGGTGCTGTCGCCGGGAATCGATTTCGCGCCCACGCAGGGCATATGGGACCCCCTGCGCACGCCGCACGCGTGGCAGGCCGGCGCGCAGACGACGCTGCTCAAGAACCAGCTGGCGGCGAT
This sequence comes from Pseudomonadota bacterium, assembly GCA_022705125.1. The sequence goes on along the minus strand of JAKJFB010000064.1, from coordinate 47 downwards.
GCGCAGCTATGACACCTTCGTGATGACGGTGCCGAAGGCGCCCTACC
>JAKJFB010000649.1 GCA_022705125.1 Pseudomonadota bacterium | reverse complement strand
CGAGCTCGGCTTCGGCCTCCCGCGTCACGCGCGCCTTCAGCTCGCGGTCCTCGAACACGGCCTCGATGACCAGCTCGCAGGCGGCGAGGTCGGCGGCGCTTTCGGTCGGCCGGATCAGCGCCAGCGTGGCGTCGTGCTTGTCCTGCGTCAGCTTGCCCTTGGCGAGCTGTTTGCCGAGGATCTTCGCTGAATAGGCCTTCCCCTTTTCGGCCGCCGCGAGACTCACGTCCTTCAGCACCACTTCGAGCCCGCGCGTGGCGCAGGCGTGCGCGATGCCCGCCCCCATCATGCCGGCACCGAGGATGCCCACCTTCGCGAACTTCGCGCGCGCGACGTCCTTCGGGCGACCAATGCCCGCCTTGATCTCGTTGAGCTGGAACCAGAAGGTGTTGATCATGTTGCGCGCGACGGTGCCCATGACCAGCGAGATGAACCAGCGTGTCTCGATGCGCATCGCGCTGTCGATGTCGACCTGCGTGCTTTCCACCGCACAGCCGAGGATCGCCTCGGGCGCGGGCATCACGCCCCTGGTCTTCTCGCGCACCATGGCCGGGGCGATCATCAGCTTGGGGCCCAACGCGGGCGTTGCCGGTGTGCCGCCGGGAATCCGGTAGCCTTTCTGGTCGTACGGCTGCTGCGCCGCGGGGTTCGCCTTGATCCAGGCACGCGCCCTGTCGAGCAGTTCCTCCGGCGTCGCGGCGAGATCGTGCACCAGGCCGAGTTCCTTGCCCCTGGCCGGGTTGAACTGCTGGCCCTCGAGCAGGAAGGGCAGCGCAGCCTCGATGCCGAGCAGGCGCACCATGCGCACGATGCCGCCGCCGCCCGGCAGCAGGCCCAGCGTCACCTCGGGCAGGCCGAGGGTGATCTTCGGGTTGTCGAGCGCGATGCGGTGGTGCGCGCACAGGCACAGTTCCCAGCCACCGCCGAGCGCCGCACCGCCGATCGCGGCGACCACGGGCTTGCCCAGCGTCTCCAGCGCGCGCATCTGCTCCTTCAGCGGCTGTGCCACGGCCCACATGGCCTCGGCGCCCTGCTCGCGCGCGGCGAACATTTCCTTCAGGTCGGCGCCGGCGAAGAAGGTGGACTTCGCCGAGCGCAGGATCACGCCGGCCAGTTCGGCTTCGGCTTTCAGTTTCGCGACGGCGGCGCCGAAGTCCTCGCGAAAATCGGCGTTCATCAGGTTCGCCGATTCGGTCGGATTGTCGAAGACCAGGTGGACGATGTTGTCGGCGTCCTTTTCGTAACGGATGCTTTTCATGTGCGGTATTCCTTGCGCGGCTGCGATGTGTTCAGAGGCGTTCGACGACGGTGGCGATGCCCATGCCGCCGCCCACACAGGCGGTGACCACGCCATAGCGCTGCCCGCGTGCCTCGAGCTCGTCGAGCACGGTGCCCACCAGCATCGCGCCGGTGGCTCCTAGCGGATGGCCCATCGCGATCGCGCCGCCGTTGACGTTGATCTTCTCCCATGGCACGCCGGTGTCGCGCTGGAAGTGCATCACCACCGCGGCGAAGGCCTCGTTCACCTCGAACAGGTCGATGTCTTCCAGGCGCAGGCCGGCAACGCCGAGCGCCTTGCGCGTGGCGGGAGCGGGTGCCCACCAGGCCGGAGGCGATCACGCGCCCGCGCGGCTTCAGGCCGAGCTTCCTGCCCGCCGCCTCGCTGCCGATCAGCACCAGCGCCGCGCCGTCGACGATGCCCGAGGAGTTGCCGGCGGTATGCACGTGCTCGATGCGCTCGACCTGCGGGTACTTGCTGCGCGGCACCCCGTCGAAGCCCATATCGCCCATGAACTGGAACGAGGGCGCCAGCTTGGCCAGCGCCTCGACGGAGCTGTCGGCGCGCACGGTCTCGTCGCGCGCGAGGATCGGCAGCCCGTTCCTGTCGTGCACCGGCACGATCGAC
>JAKJFB010000648.1 GCA_022705125.1 Pseudomonadota bacterium | reverse complement strand
ACGGCGTCGAGCTGGTGTCGACCGGGGGCACCGCGAAGGCGCTGCGCGAGGCGGGGCATGACGTGCTCGACGTCGCCGACCTCACCGGCTTTCCCGAGATGATGGACGGCCGCGTCAAGACGCTGCACCCGCGCGTGCACGGCGGCATCCTCGGGCGGCGCGGCGAGGACGACGCGGTGATGTCGGCGCACGGCATCGCGCCGATCGATCTGGTGGCGGTGAACCTCTACCCCTTCGAGCAGACGGTGGCCCGCCCCGACTGCGACCTGCCGACCGCGATCGAGAACATCGATATCGGCGGCCCGACGATGGTGCGCTCGGCCGCGAAGAACCATCGTCATGTCGGCATCGTGGTCGATGCCGCCGACTACGCGCGCGTCGTCGAGGAGCTGAAGACTTGCGGCGGCACCACGGCCGCGACGCGCTTCGACCTTGCGGTGAAGGCCTTCGAGCACACCGCGCGCTACGACAGCGCGATCGCCAACTACCTCGGCGCGCTGGACCCGACCGGTGCGCGCGGCCTGTTTCCGCGCACGTTCAGCCTGCAGTTCGCCAAGGCGCAGGAGATGCGCTACGGCGAGAACCCGCACCAGGAGGCGGCCTTCTACGTCGAGCACCAGGCGGGCGAGGCGAGCATCAGCACCGCGCGCCAGCTGCAGGGCAAGGAACTCTCGTACAACAACATCGCCGACACCGACGCGGCACTGGAGTGCGTGAAGCAGTTCCACGACAGCCCGGCGTGCGTGATCGTGAAACACGCCAACCCCTGCGGTGTCGCGCTCGGCGCCACGATGCGCGAGGCCTACGAACAGGCGTGGGCCACCGACACGGAATCCGCCTTCGGCGGCATCATCGCCTTCAACCGCGAGTTGGACGCAGAGACCGCCGCGCTGATCGTCGAGCGCCAGTTCGTCGAGGTGATCATCGCGCCGGCGGCGAGCGCAGACGCGGTGAGCGCGGTGGCCGCGAAGAAGAACGTGCGCCTGCTGACCTGCGGCGCGCTACCCGAAACGTCCGCGCCGCGCCTCGATTACAAACGCGTCACCGGTGGCCTGCTGGTGCAGGACGCCGACCTTGCGCTGTTCGGCGAGCTGCGCGTCGTGAGCGCGCGCGCGCCGTCGGAAGACGAGATGCGCGACCTGCTGTTCGCGTGGAAGGTGGCGAAGTTCGTGAAGTCGAACGCGATCGTCTACGCGCGCGACAACCGCACCATCGGCGTCGGCGCCGGACAGATGAGCCGCGTGAACTCCGCGCGCATCGCCGCGATCAAGGCCGAGCACGCAGGACTGGCGGTCGACGGCGCCGTGATGGCATCGGATGCCTTCTTCCCGTTCCGCGACGGCATCGACAACGCCGCCGCGTCCGGCATCCGCGCGGTGATCCAGCCCGGCGGCTCGATGCGCGACGAGGAGGTCATCGCCGCCGCCGACGAGCACGGCATGGCGATGGTATTCACCGGCATGCGCCACTTCCGGCACTGATCCGCGCGAGGAAGCGAACAATGAACGTCCTGATCATCGGCGGCGGCGGGCGCGAGCATGCGCTGGCTTGGAAGGCGGCACAGAGTTACCGCGTGGACACCGTGTTCGTGGCCCCCGGCAACGGCGGCACGGCACGCGAGCCCGGTGTGGAGAACGTCGCGATCGACGTGATGGACTTCGAGCAGCTCGCGCAGTTCGCGCGCGACAACGCCGTGGGACTCACCATCGTCGGCCCCGAGGCGCCGCTGGTCGGCGGCGTGGTGGACCATTTCCGCGCGGCGGGGCTGCGCTGCTTCGGCCCGACGCGCGGTGCCGCGCAGCTCGAGGGCTCGAAGGCTTTCACCAAGGACTTCCTGGCGCGCCACGCCATCCCCACCGCCGAGTACCGCACCTTCACCGAGATCGCGCCCGCGCAGGCCTATATCCGT
>JAKJFB010000647.1 GCA_022705125.1 Pseudomonadota bacterium | reverse complement strand
CCATCGATCGCGGTGTTGATCACGTCCATCGTCATGCTGTCGCGCGGGTTCTGGCGGTGATCGGCGGCGAGGCGCGTGCCGAATTCGATCAGCTCCATCGAGGCCTGGAAGCCGAGCGCGCGGTTCTCGGCGAACTCCGGGTCGTCGGCGAGCGCAAGCGTGTTCACCAGGTCCACGACGTAGCCGAAGTCCTGGTCGCGTACGCCGAGCAGCGCGAACATCACGCGCATCGGCATCTGCATCGCGATCTCGTTCACGAACTCGCACTCGCCACGATCGATCACGCGGTCGACGGTTTCCTGCGCAATCCGGCGCATCAGCGGCTTGCGAGCCTCGAGCTGCTTCAGGCGGAACGCGTAATCCACCAGCGAGCGGTACTTGCGGTGCTCGGGCGGATCCATGAAGGTCATGCTCTGTTGCTGCTCGGCGAGGATCTCCGCAGGGAAGTCGTCGAGGATCGGGCTGTAGTTGTTCGTGAACAGCTCAGGCGTCTTCAGCACGTGGTCGATGTCGTCCTGGTGGAACAGCAGCCAGTGCCCGCCGGAGTAGTCATCGGTCTCCCACAGGATCCGGTGCTCCTCGCGCAGCCGGCTGATCAGCTCGCGCGGCGTGCCGTGGCGAAAGCGCTCGAAGTCCAGCAGCGTGTGCATCGGACATTGATTCATTGTGCCGCGTCTCCCTGCAGTGTATTTGCGCCCGTATGCGCTGCGGATTGCATCGTGGCGCCGATGCTACGGTCCGCGCGCCTCGAATCGCAAGCGCCGTCATCGTGGGCCCGGCTCGAGCCGGACATCCGGTGGGACGGTCGCCCCGACGTCGCCGAAACTGCGCACCAGCAACTGCGTCAGTTCGTGCATCGGGCCGAGCGGCTGCGCGGAAGGTCGCAGTCCGTCGACGAAACCCTGCGCCCGCAGTCGCGCCTGGAGTTCCGCGTTGCGGCCGATGACGTGTACCGGCACGTCCCACGGCGCTCCCGGCCCGGTGACCGCGCCGATCGGCTGATGATCCCCGATCACGATCAGGACCAGTTCGGGGTCGGCACGCTCCGCGACGAATGACGACAGCCATTCGAAGGTGTAGGCGAGCGAGTCGACGTAGTGCGGCGTGGGGTGAGTCCAGTCCTCCGGAGTGGCGAGCGCCCTTGCCAGCTCGGCCTCCGAATACGCCTCGGTCCCGGCGAGCGCCGCCCAGTCGCTCCTGAACGGCGCGATCGGCACGAAGGGCGCGTGGGTGCTGACCGTGGGAAACACGATGAAGCGCGGCCCGGGACGCGCGATCCGCGCGTCGGCGGAAAGCTCGTCGCGCTCCAGCAACGCCATCGCGGCCTGGTCCGGCACCTGCCAGTAGCCGAAGGCGCGGCCCCGGTACCCGAGCGTGTCCAGTTCCCCGTAGCGATCAAAGCCCCAGAAGCGACCTTCCGGCCACGGACGCTGGATGCCCGGCACCCAGGCGACGGTTCGATAGCCGTTGGCGGCGAAGTGACCGACGAGCGAGGGGCGGCGGCTACCGAGCAGCGCCGCATAGGTGTCGGGCTCGCGGGTGTCGATGCCGGAGAGCAAGGCGGCGTGCGCGAGCCACGAGGCGCCGCCGAACGTCGGCGAAACCACCCGCGCCGAAACGACTGCGCGACCGCTCCCGGCGATCGCCCGGGCGAAGGTCTCGCGGGCCGGCTCCAGAGGGTGGGCAATGCGCGCGGCGTCCAGCGTGATCGCGCCGTAGGCCTCGACGAACAGTACCAGCACATCGGCACCCTGCAACGCCGAGAGATCGGCGTCGAAGGCGGGGCTCGCCGGCAGCAGTGCCTCCGCGCGCCCTGGCGACAGCGATCTCGCCAGCGTGCGGACCTGCTGCACCACGGTACCCGTTATCGGCTCGGCGAAGATCCGCTGCACGTGCGCCCCGAGTTGCGGGG
>JAKJFB010000646.1 GCA_022705125.1 Pseudomonadota bacterium | reverse complement strand
TCTTCGCTGTATCAATACCTTGCCCGCGATATACGTCAAACAGCTTCAAGTTCACGAGCAGTTCTCCCGCCGCTTGGCGAGCCGTCTCCAGCACGCGCGCCCCGGACACTTCCTCGTCCAGCACGATGGCGATATCACGTCTGACCTCAGGAAATTTAGATAATCCTTTGAAACTTGGCAAGTTTTTCTTGCTCGCCAGCGCGAAATCGAGCTCGAACAGGTAAACGGGGCCCTGCAGGTCGAACTGTTTCAGCAGCTCCGGGTGCAACGCGCCCATGTAGCCGAGCGGCTCGCCCTCGCGGCGCAGCAGCACCGACTGCCCCGGATGCAGCGCCGGATGCGTGGCGGGCTCGAACGCGTATTGCGCCGCAGTGGGCTCGATATCGAGCAGCGCTTCCACGTCGCCCTTCAGGTCGAAGAAATCGAGCGCCCCGCCCTGGCTCGCCCAGCCCTCCTGGGTGCGATCGCCGCAGGCGATGCCGGCGACGGCAAGGCGCTGCTCCAGGCCATCCGGACCGGGCAGGAAGCGCAGCCCCGACTCGAACAGCCGCAGGCTGCGCTGCTGGCGGTTCTGGTTGAACTGCGCGGCCTTGATCAGCCCGGCCCACAGCGTGGTGCGCATCACCGCCATGTCGGCGGAGATCGGGTTCGCGACCGCGACCGGAGGCCGCTCCGGGTCGAGCAGCGCCAGGATGCGCGGCTCGACGAAACTGTAAGTGATAGCCTCCTGGTAACCCAGCGCATTCAGGCGATGGCGCCACGCGGCCAGCGTGTGCTGCGCCTCGGGGCGCGGGCGGATCGGCACCGCGGCGCTCTGCACGCGCACCGGCATGCGGTCGTAGCCGTGCACCCGAGCGATCTCCTCGATCAGGTCCACCTCGATGCGGATGTCGAAGCGAAAGCTCGGCGGGCGCACCAGCCAGCCCGCGCCGTGGCGCTCCACGCCCAGACCGAGCCGGCGCAGGATGTCCTCGACTTCGGCGCTCGGCAGGCTGACGCCGAGCATGGTGTCGAGGCGCTCGGCACGCAGGTGGATAGCGTTCAGCTCCGGCAGGTACTCCTCGGAGCTGGCGAGCACCACGGGCCCGGCCTGGCCGCCGACGATGTCGAGCAGCAACTGCGTCGCGCGCTCGATCGCGGCAACCTGCAGTTGAAAATCCACGCCGCGCTCGTAGCGGTGCGAGGCGTCGGTGTGCATCCCCAGCGAGCGCGCCTTGCCGGCCATCGCCGACGGGCTGAAGAACGCCGATTCGAGGAAGATGTCGCGCGTGTGCTCGCCCACCGCGGTGTGCTGCCCGCCCATGATGCCCGCCAGCGCCACGGCGCCGTCGTTGTCGGCGATCACCAGCATGTCGGGGCGCAACTCGCGCTCGCTGCCGTCCAGCAGCACCAGTTTCTCGCCCGCGTGCGCCATGCGCACCGTGATATGGCCGCCGAGCTTGCGCAGGTCGAAGGCGTGCAGCGGCTGCCCCAGCTCGAGCAGCACGTAGTTGGTCACGTCGACCACCGCGTCGATGCTGCGTACGCCGGCACGGCGCAGCCGCTCCTGCAGCCACAGCGGCGAGGGCTTGGCGATGTCGACGCCGTGGATCACGCGCCCGGCATAGCGCGGGCAGGCCGCCGGCGCGGCCAGCGTGACATCGAGCGCGTCGGTAATCGTTGCAGGCACCACGCTCGCGCGCGCGGCACGCTGCTCGATGCGGTTCAGCGCCGCCACCTCGCGTGCCAGCCCGGCGATGCTCAGGCAGTCGCCCCGGTTCGGCGTGAGCCCGAGCTCGATGACCTGGTCGTCCAGCGCCAACAGCGCGACGATGTCCTCGCCCACCGGCGCGTCGGCCGGCAACTCCAGCAGGCCGTCGATACGGCTCGTGATACCGAGCTCGTCGGCCGAGCACAGCATCCCGCAGGATTCG
>JAKJFB010000645.1 GCA_022705125.1 Pseudomonadota bacterium | reverse complement strand
GAGCGCAGCGGCTCGTCCTGCTCCATCAGCAGGATGAAGTGGCTGGTCTCGGGATCGCTCTGCAACAGCAGTCCGGTCTGGTCGAACAGCGGCACGTCGATCGCGCCAAAGCCGAAGACCTGCCCGTAGAAGCCCGTGATCGCCTCGCGCTCGTGCGTGAGCGCGCCCTTGGGCAGCGTCAGTTCCATGTGGTTGAAGCGCAGCGGCATCGGAACGGTTCCTCGTGTTTTACTGGTGCGCCGCAGTGTACGCGCAATGCCGCGCGCACTGGATGGCGATTCGTTAACGCGCCCGGCGCTCCCGCGCCACGAGCCGGGCGGCGGCATCGGCGCACACGCGCACACGGCCGGCCTCGTCGAGCGCGGACCAGCCGCAGATCTCGGTGATGGTGCGTCCGCAGCCAATGCAGACGTCGCGTTCATCCAGCGTGCACTGGCGCCGGCACGGCGAGGCGGAGCGCGCCCCGCGGCGCGCGACATGGTCTTCGTTCATCATCGGCCCCCTTTTGTCCCAGGCGGACTTTATACGCTGTGGCGCACGACGCAAGGCCGTGCTTGCGGTGCCCGGAGGATGCGCGCAATACTTCGCCGCGATCCGCCCGGAATATCACGCTCTGATGAACCAACTCAAAGTCGGACTGCTCGGCGGCGGCTCGTGGGGCACCACGGTGGCCTCGCTGGTCGCGCGCAACGCGCCGGCGGTGCTGTGGGCGCGCGATCCCGCGACCGTTGCGGAGATCAACGCGCGGCATACCAATGCCAAATACCTTCCGGGCGCGAAGCTGCACGAGAATCTGCGCGCGAGCGTCGACATCGCCGAGGCGAGCGCCGAGGTCGACGTGGTCGTGGTCGGCGTGCCCTCGCAGGGATTCCGCGGTGCGCTCGAGGCGATCCGCGCGCACATCCGCCCCTGGGTGCCGGTGATCAGCCTCACCAAGGGGCTCGAGGCCGGCAGCGGCAAGCGCATGACCGAGATCATCGCCGAAGTGCTGCCGGGGCACCCGGCCGGCGTCCTGACGGGGCCGAACCTAGCCCGCGAGGTGATGTCGGGTTTCGCCGCCGCCAGCGTGATCGCGATGGAGGACCAGACCATCAACCGCGCGCTGCAGCAGCTGTTCAGCAGCGGGCTTTTCCGCGTTTACACCAACGACGACGTGATCGGTTGCGAACTGGGCGGCGTGCTGAAGAACGTCATCGCCATCGCGGTCGGCATGGGCGACGGCCAGGGCGCGGGCGACAACACGCGCGCGGCCCTGATCTGCCGCGGGCTGGCGGAAATCACGCGGCTTGGCGTCGCGATGGGCGGCAAGCCCGCGACCTTTGCCGGTCTCGCGGGCGTGGGCGACCTGGTGGCAACCTGCACCAGCGCGCAGAGCCGCAACCGTCACGTCGGCGTGGAACTCGGCAAGGGCCGCCACATCGACGAAATCATAGCCGGCATGTTCATGGTCGCCGAGGGCGTGAAGAGCGCGCCGGTGGTTATGGAACTGGCGCAACACCACAACGTCGACATGCCGCTGGTACGCGAGGTCTTCGACGTGGTGCAGGGCCGCGCCAATGCGCGCCGCGCCTTCCGCGGGCTGCTGCGCATCGCGGCCGGCGCGGAATCCGAAGCCGGCTGATGCGCGTTCGGCTTCAGCCGGGCAACCGTGGGTCCGGATTCATCCGGACAATCGCAGGCCCGGATTCTTTCGGGCATCGTCCGGATGAATCCGGACCTACGCGGTGTCCCTGATCGCCTGCGTCAGCAGTTTCAGGCCTTCGGCAAAGGTCGTGTCCTCGACCGTGATCGGCACCAGCACGCGGACGGTGTTGTAGTACACGCCGCAGCTCAGCAGCAACAGGCCCAGTTCGGCGGCACGCGCGGTGAGCGCCTTCGTGCGATCGGCGTCCGGCTCGCGCGTGCCGGGCCGCA
>JAKJFB010000644.1 GCA_022705125.1 Pseudomonadota bacterium | reverse complement strand
CAGCAGGGCCAGGTAGCTCGATCGCCGGATCACCGCGTTCACCAAGGCCAGCACCCGCTCCGCAGACTGGTCCGGCTGCGCGCTGCGCGCCGCTGCGGCGAGCAGGGTGGGCAGCACCCGATCGATGCGGTCGCGCGCACGCGCCGAGCGGGTACGCACGGCACTCGATCCGGCGAATTCGCGCAAGCGCGCGTGCAGCGCATCCGCATCCGCGAACCCGGCCTCGCGCAATACCGACGCCGGCGCCTCACGGTCGCCCGCCACCCGCCCGCGCTGACGCGCCTCGAACACGCGCGCGAACTCCGCCGATACCACCGCACGATGTCGCTCCAGGTCGGCCGCCAGCGCGTCCCAGTGCGCATGGCCCAGCCCGGCCGCAAGGCGCATTCGGGTCGCCCCATCCTCGGGCAACTGGTGGGTCTGCTCCTCGCGCAGCATCTGCAGGCGATTCTCCAGGCGGCGCAGGAAGCGATACGCGGTGGCCAGCGCATCGGCGCTCCCGGGCGCGAGATGGCCGCGCTCGCGCAGCATGGCGAGCGCCGGCAGCAAGCCACGCAGGCGCAGTTCCGGCTCGCGCCCGGCGCGGATCAGCTGTTGCAGCTGCACGATGAACTCGATCTCGCGGATGCCGCCCGGGCCGAGCTTGAGGTGATCGGCCAGATCGCGCCGCGCCACCTCGGCCTCGATCAGCGCCTTCATCTCGCGCAGGCCCTCGAACGCGCCGTAGTCGAGGTAGCGCCGGTAGATGAAGGGCCGCAGGGTATCGAGGAAACGCGCGCCTGCCGCGAGGTCCCCGGCCATCGGACGCGCCTTGATCCAGGCGTATCGCTCCCAGTCGCGGCCCTCGCGCTGGTAGTAGTGCTCCATCGCGGCGAACGACTGCGCGAGGCGGCCACAGCTGCCGAACGGACGCAGCCGCATGTCGACCCGATAGACGAACCCGTCTTCGGTGATGTCACCCAGCAGCTGGATCAGACGCTGGCCCAGGCGCTGGAAGTAGATTTCGTTGTCGAGCGAGCGCTCGCCGTCACTCTGGCCGGACTCGGCATAGGCGAAGATCGGATCGATGTCGGAGGAGAAATTCAGCTCGCTGCCGCCGAGTTTCCCGAGGCCGAACACGATCAGGCCCTGCGCCTCGCCGCCGGCGCTGCGGGCGCTGCCGTGACGGGATTCGAAGCTGCGCTCGGCCGCCCCGAGGGCCAGCGCGCAACAGGTGTCGGCCAGCTGCGAGGTGGCGGCCAGCGTGGCCTCGATGTCATCCAGTCCGTTCGCATCACGAAAGATGAGCTGCACGCTGCGCGCGTGGCGATGGCGGCGCAGCAGGCGCGGCCAATCGGCCTCGTTCTCGGGCGTGAGCGTGGGCGGCGCGAGGGATTGATCGAGGGTCGCAGCGAGATTGGGCTCGGCCAGCAGGCGCTCGAAGGCGTAATCGCTGACCAGCAGCAAGCGCCGCAAGCGTGTCGCGTGTTCGTGGTCGGCCTGCAGGCGCGCAGCCAGCGTGGGCTGCGCCGCTCTCAGGCGCGCGACGCGTTCGTCGATCAATTCACGCAGCGCGGGGTTCACATCCATGCCGGGATTCTGGCATGCCCCGCGATCCCGACCGGAACCGGCACCAAGCTCGCCGTGAGGTACTTGCCGTTACCGCGACAGCGGTGAGAAGTCCGGCCACGGATGGCCGGGCTTCTGCGCAAGGACGCGCACCAAGAAAAAACCCGCTTCGTTTCCGAAGCGGGCTTCTCCCTCCCCACATCCCCATGTGTGGGGGCGATCCTATGCCGGAAGTCATGCCGAGTTCACGCTGCACTGCGTCACGGCTTCCCGGTTCCCGGCCTCCGCGTCATTCCCCCCTGCTCAGGGCAGCAGCCAGGTGGCGAAGGCCAGGAAGAACGCCATGCTGCTGATATCCGTGATGGT
>JAKJFB010000643.1 GCA_022705125.1 Pseudomonadota bacterium | reverse complement strand
ATCGCCGAGCGCATCCGCGAGCTCGCCGCCGCCGCCAAGCTCGAGGCGGAAACCATGAAGTCCGACCCCGTGATCTTCCGCGTGTGGCCGCGCTTCGTCGCCGCCTGCGAAGCGGTGCTCGACTTCCAGCCGGCGCTGCCCGCGCCGGTGAGCGAACGCGAGCGGCGCGAGGCCGACGAGGCGCTGCGCATCCTGTGCGAGGGCAAGCGCGTGATCGAGTACCTCGCCGGGGCGCGCGTCCCGATGCCCAAGACCACCGCGGCCTACCATCGCCGCTGCGACGCCTTCCGCGAGTCCATCGCCCGGACATGAAGCAGCTCGGCGTCCTCGACTCCGCCTTCATCAACCTCGAACTGCCCGGCACGCCACAGCACATTGGCGGGCGCATGCCGCAGTTTCGCGCACGATTGCAGCAGGTGCCGGGCGGCATCGACCGCCCGTACTGGATCATCGACGAGGACTTCGACCTCGAGTTCCACGTGCGCCACATCGCGCTGCCCGCGCCCGGGGACTGGCGCCAGCTGTGCATCCAGGTCGCGCGGCTGCACGCCAGGGCGCTGGATTTCAGCCGCCCGCTGTGGGAGGCGTGGATCATCGAGGGCCTGGACAACGTGCCCGGGCTGCCGCGCGGCAGTTTCGCGATCTACGGCAAGCTGCACCACGCGCTGTTCGACGGCGCCGGCGGCCAGGTCTTCGTCGATGCGCTGCACGACCTCACGCCGGCACCCGCCGAGGCGGCGCCCGCGTGCGCGCAGGACCGCCTCTACGCCGACGAAGCGCTGGGCGAGGTGCAGATGCTGGGCCGCGCGGCGATGAACCAGTGGGTCAACGGCGTCGACATGGCGCAGGGGGTGCTGCGCGCCGGCGGCGAGATCGCGCGGATGCTGCTCGGGCACGGCGAGGACGGCGGCAAGTCGCTGCTGGCCAGCGCCCCGCGCACGCGCTTCAACGAGCCGGTCGGACCGCGCCGCAGCTTCGAGGCGGCCAGCTTCGCGCTCGCGGATTTCCGCGCGCTGAGGAATGCCACTGGCGCCAGGCTGAACGCGCTGGCGCTCACCGTGATCGGCGGCGCGCTGCGGCGCTACCTCGGGGCCCGCGCGGAACTGCCCGAGCGCGCCCTGAACGCCGCGATTCCCCTGGACCTGCGCCGGCGCCGCGCCGATTCCGGCGACACCAACCAGGTCGGCGCCGTGTACCTGTCGCTGCACACCGACCTCGCGGATCCGCTGCAACGGCTGGAGGCCGTGCGCCGTGAAGCCGACCGGGCGCTCGAGCGCGGCGCCCGCAACCCGCTCGTGGACACCATGAAACTCGCCGGCCTGCTGCCACCCGCGGTGGTCAGGGCGGCCAGCGAATTCTATGCCGCGCACGGCCTGACGCGACGGATGCCCCTGGTCACCAGCACCGTGGTCGCGAACGCCGCCGGGCCCGAGATACCGCTCTATTGCGCGGGCGCGCGCCTGGTGCGCTACCACGGGTTGGGGCCGCTGTCGCCGGGGATGGGGATCTACCACACGGTGTTCAGCTGCAACGAGACGCTGACGATCTCGGTGCTCGCCGATCGCGAGCACATGCCCGACCCCGCGTTCTACCGCGAATGCCTCGAGGAATCCTTCGCCGAGCTGCGCGACGCCCCCTAGGTCGGCATTCGTGCCGACAATGTCCGTTGCCCCGATGCCGGCGTCGCCATGAATGGCGACCTACATGCCGCGGGCCACCGGGGCGCCGGGGCGCGAACACCAATCGCTCCAGCTGCCGGGATAGAGCCGCGCGCCACGGATGCCGGCGAGCTCCAGCGACAGCAGGTTCGCGCAGGCCGTGACGCCCGAGCCGCAATACACCACCAGCTCCCGCGCATCCACGCCGAGCCAGCGCTCGGCCTGCGCCGCCGCATCGAGGAAGCAGCCGTCCGCTTCGCGCG
>JAKJFB010000642.1 GCA_022705125.1 Pseudomonadota bacterium | reverse complement strand
GCTTTCCGCTTTTTGCACGGCGTCCATGCTGAGGGCGCGGATCGCGTTGGCGAGTTCGAAACGGCTGGGCATGCGGGTCTCCTGCAGGCGGCTGGCGCGTGAAAAGGACGATATTGTCCCCCAGCGTACCGGTGCTGGAAACCGCCGGCACACCGGATTGGTAATCCACCCGCAAACTATTCCATCAAATTTTTTTGATATATGGTCGCGCCCGCTGCTAGACTGCCCGCCATGACGCTGACTGCCACCCGGATCAACCCGCCCGGCGGGCGATCCGTTGCGCCTGGAGATCCTGCGCCTGCTGGCGCGGGACTCCTACGGCGTGCTCGAACTGTGCCGCATCTTCGGCATGCGCCAGCCGGCGATGAGCCACCACCTCAAAGTGCTCGCCGAGGCGGGGCTCGTATACCGGCGCCGCGAAGGCACCACGATCTTCTACGGCCGCCACCATCGCGCGCCCAGCGAGGAACTCGAGCCCGTGATGCAGGCGATCTTCGCGGCCGCCGACCTGGTGCCAGCCGGCACGGCCGTCGCCCGCGGCGTGGCAGAGGTGCAGGCCGAGCGCGCGGCGAGCTCGCGCGAATTCTTCGCGGCCAATGCCGACAAGTTCCGTGCCCAGCAGGAGCTGATCGCGCCGCGCGCGCAGTACGAGGACCCGGTGGCCGGGCTGCTGGCCACACTGCTGGCGCAGCCCTGCGCGCTCGCGCTGGAGCTCGGACCGGGCGAAGGCTGGCTGCTGCCGGCGCTCGCCGCGCGCAGCGCGCGCGTGGTGGCCATCGACAACGCCGCCGCCATGCTCGAACAGGCGCGCGCGGCCTGCGCCGCGGCGGGACTGGCCAACGTCGAGCTGGTGCTGGCCGACAGCAGCCACGCACGCACGCTCGGCGCGGCCGTCGACATCGCGGTGGCGAACATGGTGCTGCACCACACGGCGTCCCCGGCGGTGGTGCTCGCGGACCTGGCCGCCGCGCTGAAGCCCGGCGGCCTGCTGCTGCTCAGCGACCTCTGCGCCCACGACCAGGCCTGGGCGCGCGAGGCCTGCGGCGACCTGTGGCTGGGTTTCGAGCCCGAGGCGCTGTCGCGCTGGGCCGCGGACGCGGGGCTCGCGCAGGGCGAGAGCGTCTACCTTGCATTGCGTAACGGATTCCGCATCCAGGTGCGGGTTTTTCATCGAACGGCTTGACCAGAAAAGGGATACACCCATGAGCGAATACTCCATTTTCACCTCCGAATCCGTCTCCGAGGGCCATCCCGACAAGATGGCGGACCAGATCTCGGACGCGGTGCTGGACGCGATCCTGAAGGACGACCCGCACGCCCGTGTCGCGGTGGAAACGCTGGTCAAGACCGGCATGGCCATCGTCGCCGGCGAGGTTACGACCAACACTTATGTCGACCTCGAGGCGCTGATCCGCCAGGTCATCCTCGACATTGGCTACAACAGCTCGGACATCGGCTTCGACGGCGCCTCCTGCGCGGTGCTGAACGCCATCGGCAAGCAGTCGCACGACATCGCGATCGGCGTCGACGCGACCGAGAACAAGGAACAGGGCGCCGGCGACCAGGGCCTGATGTTCGGCTACGCCTCGAACGAGACCGACGTGCTGATGCCCGCGCCGATCACCTATGCGCACCGCCTGATGCGCCGCCAGGCCCAGCTGCGCAAGCACGGCGTGTTGCCGTGGCTGCGCCCGGATGCCAAGAGCCAGGTCACGATCCGCTACGAGGGCGGCAAGCCGGTGGCGGTCGATGCCGTCGTGATCTCCACCCAGCACGCCGCGAGCATCGCCCACGCGGACCTGCGCGAAGCGGTGATCGAGGAGATCATCCGCCCGGTGATCCCGCCCGAGTGGCTGCACGCGGGCACGAAATACCACGTGAACCCGACCGGGCAATTCATCATCGGCGGCCCGCTCGGCGACT
>JAKJFB010000641.1 GCA_022705125.1 Pseudomonadota bacterium | reverse complement strand
GTGGTTCATCGTCTTCTACGTGCTGACGGTGCCCGTCGCCGCCGGTCTCATCATCCTGCTGCGCCGCCGGCTCGACGCCCGCAACACGACCTTCCGCAAGGAGGTCGAGCAGATGTCGGCCCGCGTGATCGAGATGACGCACCTCATCCCAATCACCCGCGCGCACGGTCTCGAATCGAGCGCGCTCGACCGCGTCGGCGAGTCGCTCCAGCGCGTGCGCCAGGCCGGCCTCGAAGTGGACGAGATCAACGCCGTCTTCGGCTCTATCTCCTGGATGACTTTCAACTTGTTCAACATGGCCTGCCTGATCATCGCCGCGTGGGCGTACGCGGCGGGCTGGCTGCCGATCACCATCGGCGATGTCGTCATGCTCACGACCTACTTCAGCATGATGACTGGCTCGGTCATGGTGCTCGCCGGCACGCTCCCGCAGATTTCCAAAGGCCTCGAAGCCGTCCGCTCCATCGGCGAAGTGCTCGAAAGTCCCGACCTGGAGCAAAACGAGGGCAAGGCCGCCGTCTCCGCGGTGCGCGGCGAGTTTCGCTTCGAGAAGGTTTCCTTCCAGTACGCGGGCACCGAGGCGCACGCCGTGCAGGACTTCGAGCTCACGGTCGCGCAAGGCGAGACCATCGCGCTCGTCGGACCGTCCGGCGCCGGCAAATCCACGCTGCTCAATCTGGTGATCGGCTACGTGCGCCCGACCTCGGGCCGCATCGTGCTCGATGGCCAAGATATGTGCGAAGCCGACCTGCGCACCTACCGGCGCTTCCTTTCGGTCGTGCCGCAGGAATCGATTATCTTCGACGGCACCATCCGCGAAAACGTCACCTACGGCCTGACCTCCGTCTCCGACGCCGTGGTCGAGCAGGCTCTGCGCGACGCCAACGCGTGGGAGTTTGTGCAACGTCTGCCCGACGGCACCAAGACGATCGTCGGCGAACGCGGTGCGCGGCTTTCCGGCGGACAGAAACAACGTCTGGCCATCGCGCGTGCGCTCATCCGCAACCCGAGCGTGCTCGTGCTCGACGAGGCGACCTCCGCGCTCGACACCGAGACCGAGGCGCTGATCCAGGAGGCACTCGAACGGCTGATGCGCGGGCGCACGACGTTTGTCGTCGCGCACCGCCTCTCCACCATCCGCAACGCGGACCGCATCGTCGTCATGCAGTACGGTCGGATCGCCGAAATCGGTTCGCACGACGCGCTGCTCGCGAAGAACGGGCTCTACGCCCAGCTCCACGCGCGCCAGGCCGGCGAAAAGCCGGCGGTGGAGTAGCGGCGGGCTGGTCGCGTGCATTTCGTTGACCAACCTGCGTGCCGCGGGCACTGACGCAGCCATGGAATCAGAGAATGACGAACAGGCCTTTCTGCGGGATTTGGTGAAAGCGTCCCGCCAGAAATGCCACGCCGTGAAGTGGGTCGATCGCGACGGCTCCGAGCGCACCACGATGCTCACGCAGGCCGAGCTCGGCCGGCTCAACGCGCTCGCGCAGGCGAAAAAGATTTCCAAGTCCGAGGTGCTGCGGCAGGCGGCGTTTCAGCCGGTGCAGCGGTAGCGCGTCGGCTAGTTGCCGGCGTTGCCGACTTGCATCTCGATCAGCGCCGCGCCGAGCAGATTCTTGCCGAGATAGTGCGCGGTGACGAAGCCGTAGCCGCCCTGGCCCCAGTAACTGCCGTACGAGTTTTTGAAGATGAACACGGCGTCCTCCAGCTGGCCCGTCTTGCACTGGTAGCCGACGATGGTGACGGCGTGGGAGTAATCGAGTATGGGCGGCTGCTGGTGCAGGTAGCCGTTGCGCAGCGTGCGGTAGTGCGGCCAGCGCAGCCCGACCGGGATGGGGATGCCGGCGTTGAGGATGTGGACAAAGTTGGCGACCATCGCGCTGGCGTCGCGGCCGGGTACCCGCTGCACAAAGACGCGGCG
>JAKJFB010000640.1 GCA_022705125.1 Pseudomonadota bacterium | reverse complement strand
ATCGCCGGCGTAAGCTCGGCGAGGTTGGGCAGCAGCGAGCGGCCGTGCTCGTCGAATTCCCCGATCACGCGCGGACGCCGCTCGACGGGCCAGTTGTAGAGCTGCCCGGTGAGCTGGTCCTCGATGATCGAGCGCTTCTCCTCGACCACGAGGATTTCCTCGAGCCCCTCGGCGAAGGCGTGCGTCGCCACCGGATCCAGCGGCCACGGCATCCCGACCTTGAACACGCGGATGCCGAGCGCGGCGGCCTGGTCGCGGTCGATACCGAGATCCTCCAGCGCCTGCAGCACGTCGAGCCAGGACTTGCCGGTGCTCACGATGCCCAGGCGCGGACGCGGGCTGTCGATCGCGACGTAGTTCAGGTGGTTCACGCGCGCGAACTCGCGCGCCGCGTAGATCTTGTACAGGTTGAGCCGTTCTTCCTGCGCCAGCGGCTTGTCGTGCAGCCGCGCGTGCACGCCGCCTGGCGGCAGCCTGAATTCCTCGGGGATCTTCACGCTGAGGCGGTGCGGGTCGATGTCCACCGAGGCGGCCGCGTCGCAGTTCTCGGTGATCACCTTGAAGCCGACCCAGCAGCCGCAGTAACGCGACAGTTCCCAGCCGAGCAGGCCGAGGTCGAGGATTTCCTGCACATTGGCAGGGTTGAGAACGGGAGCAGAAGCGCCCATGAACGCGTGCTCGCACTGGTGCGGCAGCGTCGAGGACTTGCAGGCGTGATCGTCGCCGACCACGGCGAGCACGCCGCCGTGCCTCGAGGTGCCGACAGCGTTGGCATGCTTCAGCACGTCCATGCTGCGATCGAGCCCCGGCCCCTTGCCGTACCACATCGCGTAGACCCCATCGACGCGCGCGCCGGGGAACAGCGTGACCTCCTGCGTGCCGCGCACCGCGGTCATCGCCAGATCCTCGTTGACGCCGGGACGGAACACCACGTCGTGCCGCGCGAGATGGGGTCGCGCTTTCCACAGCGCCTGGTCGAGGCCACCGAGCGGCGAGCCGCGATAACCCGAGACGAAGCCCGCGGTGTTCAGGCCGCGCGCGCGGTCGCGCTCGCGCTGCAGCATCGTCAGGCGCACCAGCGCCTCGATGCCGGTCATGTAGGCACGCCCGCTGGCGAGCGTGTACTTGTCGTCGAGGGTGACGTTGTGCTGCAGCATGGCGCGAGGCTCCCTGTTATCGGGGTTTGCGCGAGCGATGATGTCTCAGTTCGGGACCCCGCCGTAACCGAAGGGGTCGAAGCCCGCGGCCAGCATGATCACCCAGGCGGTCGCGCAGGTGCTGGGCAGCGGGTTGGCATACCAGCCGAACGGAATCGCGTAGCGGCGACTGGCATAGACATACGGCTGCGTGTCCCCCTGGCGCGGCAGCAGGCGCTCGTAATCCGGCGGCTTGCCCGCAAAAGGCGTGGCGCGGTACGCATCCAGACGCAGCCGCCCCAGGCCCGCGAGCATCGACTGCTCGTCGCGGCGCAGTTCCTCGAGCCAGCCGCGCGCCTCGGCGTACTGCGGTGCCTGCGGCGCGATGCGGCCGTAGTGCGCCGCCAGGCTGCGCACCAGCGTGATGGCGCCGGCAGTCCATTCCGAGGACAGGATACCCGCGCGGTACATCCCGTTCGCATCGATGCCGTTGCCGTCGAGCTCGGAATAGCCCACGCCCCACAGCGTGGTGCCCTCGCCGTAGCCGCCCCAGCGCTTGAGCTGCTGCCAGTTGCGCAAGGCCGCGCCGAAACCGAACCAGCCGTCGACAGTCCCGGGGCCCAGCGCGAGGACACCCCAGGTGTTGGCATCGACGGCGCGCGGGCTGGTGGTCGGCACCCAGGCATTGCCCTCCTGCGGCCCGAGCGCGAGCCCGCCCTGCACGAACTCGCCGTCGCGCCACGCGTGATCGCGCAGGAACGCCAGCATCCCGGTGGTGGGCGCACCGT
>JAKJFB010000063.1 GCA_022705125.1 Pseudomonadota bacterium | reverse complement strand
ATGCGGACTACTGCGCGCGCGTGCGGCGCTGGTTATGATCCGCCGGACACCCGGGGAAGCATCGGCATGAAGCTCTATCACTGTCGCGATTCGCGCTCGCTGCGCCCGCTGTGGGCGCTGGAGGAGATGGGCATCCCCTACGAGCTCGAGGACCTGCCCTTCCCGCCGCGCCTGTTCCGCAAGGAGTACCTCGGCATCAACCCGCTGGGAACGGTGCCCTACTTCGTCGACGGCGAGACGCGCATGACCGAGTCCGTCGCGATCTGCCACTACCTGGTCGAGCGCTACCACCGCCATGAGCTGGGGCTGCTGCCCGAGCACCCCGAGTACGGCAGCTACCTTAACTGGCTCTACCACAGCGATGCCACGCTCACCTTCCCGCAGACCATCGTGCTGCGCTACCGCCACCTCGAGCCGCCGGAGCGCCAGCTCGCGCAGGCCGTGCAGGATTACCGCGGCTTCTTCCTCGGCCGGCTCAAGCTGCTCGATGCGCACATCGCCACGCGCGAGTGGCTCTGCGACGGACGCTTCACGATCGCCGACATCTGCATCGGCTATGCGCTCTACCTCGGCAGCCTGCCGCTGATCGACGCGGCCGACGGTTACTCGCCGCAAGTGAGCGCCTACCTCGCGCGGCTCATGGCGCGCCCCGCGTTCCAGCGCGCCGCGGCCCTGGGGGCACCGTTGTTCGGCTGACGAGGGCGTCGCAAAACCCTGCACGCGCCGGTGTAGGAGCGGCCCATGGCCGCGATATCGCGCGCATGGCGCGCTCCTACACTATATTTGACTGCCACCCCGCACATCGCCGGAGCCCGCCATCCCCCCATGTCCGCGTCGATGCTGATATTCGCCCCCTCGTTCGCGGGCACCGTGCTCGGTATCGGCGTGGCGGTTATCGCGGGGATGCGGCGCTCGGGGCCCGCGTGGCCCTACATGGTGCTGCTCGGCATCGCCGTGGGGTGGTGGTGTCTCGGGCAGACCTTCTGGATCCTCGCCGACACGCCCGCCGAGGCGTTGCGCGTGAACCAGGTGCAGTACGTCGGGGTGCAGTTCGCCCCGCTGCTCTGGCTGCTGGTCGCGCTGGCGCAGACCGGGCACCGGCGCTGGCTGCAGCCGTGGCGCGTGGCGCCGCTGCTGGTGGTGCCCCTGCTCACGCTGGCGTTCGCGTTCAGCTACCGCCTCGACCAGCCGAACTGGCTGTGGTCCAGATTCCACGTCGATGTCGGCTCCGTGGTGCCGAGCGCAAGCTACGGGCCCTGGTTCAAGGTCTTCGTGATCTACAACTACGCGCTGTTCCTCACCGGCTGCGTGCTGCTCTACGGCCACTACGTGCAGTCGCCGCACTACCGGCTGCAGCTGTGGGTGACCAGCCTGGTGCCGGCGCTGCTGCTCGGCATGAACGTGAGCTTCGTCGCCGGCTACTGGCCGTTGCCGCTCGACCCCACCCCGCTCGGCTTCGCGCTCGGCTTCGCGCTGCTCGGCTGGGCGCTGCTGCGCCACCAGCTGCTCGACCTGCGCCCGCTCGGTCGCGGCATCGCCTTCGACAGCCTCGGGCAGGGCGTGCTGATCGTGGATGCCGAGGAGCGCATCGTCGACCTGAACGCCGCCGCGGGCCGGCTGCTGCGCCGCAGCCCGGCGACCGTGCTCGGCCGCCCGCTCGCCCAGATGCTGCCGGGGCTGGACCTCGGTGCCGTGTCCGCAGGCGGCAGGGAGCTCGCGATCGCGGCGGGCGACTACGCCGAGCTGCGGCTGCAGGTCGGCATGGCCCCGATCGTGGTCGAGCGCGGCGCCCCGCAGGGCATGGTGCTGACGCTGCAGGACGTCACGCGCGAGCGCGAGGCGCAGCAGACGCTGCTCGGGATGCAGCGCCGGCTCGAGGAGGCCAACCGCGAGCTCGAACGCGTGGCGCACACCGACATGCTCACGGGGCTGGCCAACCGCCGCCTGCTGCTGGCGCGCCTGGAGATGGAATTCTCGCGCGCGCGCCGCCACGGCACCCCGCTCGCGCTGCTGCTGATCGACCTCGACCGGTTCAAGCAGGTCAACGACACGCGCGGGCACCTGGTGGGCGACGCGGTGCTGCGCACCACGGGCGCGGCATTGCGCGAGCTGACGCGCCCCGAGGACATCCCGGCGCGTTACGGCGGCGAGGAGCTGGCGCTGCTGCTGACCGACACCGGCGCCGACGGCGCGCGCACCGCGGCACTGCGCGTGTGGCAGCACCTGCGCTCCATCGAGCATGAAGATCCCGCCGCGGGCAGCACCTTCCGCGTGAGTTGCTGCATCGGCGTGGCACTGCTGGATCTGACCGATTCCCACGCCAACGATCTCATCGCGCGCGCCGACGCGGCGCTCTACGCGGCCAAGGCCGACGGGCGCGACTGCGTGATGCTGAGCCTCAATGGCGTGCTGGAGCGCGAGCCGCCGCCGGTGATCGAATCGGCGGTGGCCTGAGCTGCCGTGGGTTCGGGTTCCGTGGGTCCGGCTTCAGCCGGACAATCGTCCGGATAAATCCGGACCTACATTGAACCATTGTCCGGATAAATCCGGACATGCCGGTCTCGACGCGCAGCTTGGCGAGGCGCGCGCATTACTCGTCCGCGTGGGGGGGCGACGAGGGCCGCTGCCGCGTCAAGGTCGCAGGAACGTGAACTCGCCGCCGCTTGCGATCCGCACCGGGCCGTCCTGCTGGCGGACCTGGTGGATTTCGCCGTCGAGGTTCAGCGTCCCGTCCATCAGCAGGCTCAGGTGATGGGCGTTGTGGCTGAGGTATCCCGCCTGCGCGCTCACGTGAGGCCCGGGGCGCCCGCGCAGCACCGAGGGGAGGCTGCGCAGGAAGCGTGCCGGCTGCGGGCGGATCAGCGTCAGGCGCACCGCACCGTTCTCGCTGCCCCAGAAGGGACACATGCCGAGCGACAGGCGCTGCAGGCTGCTGACCAGCAGGATCAGGGCGTCCTGCTGCGGCAGCGGCGGCGCGTCGTCCAGCGTCAGCGTCACCGGCACGGCATGCGCGAAACGCGGATCGCGGCGCTGCAGCCCCCACAGCGTGCGCGTCAGCGCGAGGCCGAGGCTTTCGCTGCCGCGCAGCCCCATCGCGTGCACCCTGCGGTGCGCGTATTCGGTTCCCTTGATCACGGCGCCCGCGCCCAGGAACATGCCGTGGTGCGCCGCGCCGTGGTCGCCCAGCTGCACGCGCAGGATCGACTGGCGCACCTCGCGACAGGGACGCGGGCGTTCCGAGATCCACCCGCTGAGCCGCGTCGCCGCGCGCAACAGGTCGCCGCCCGTGCCGATCGCCGTCGCCGCCATGTTCACGGTGCCCCCGGGAAGCAGCACGACGCGCGGGTGCGTCGCGAAGGGAGCCTGGGCGAGCACATGACCGAGCACGCTCGCGGCGGTGCCGTCACCGCCGTTGATCGCCAGCACGTCGATGTGCTCGCGCGCCAGTTCGGCGACGGCGTGTCGCACCTCGTCGGCGCTGCCGGTCACGACGTGGCGCAGGCCGGCGTGGCGCGAGAGGATGCGGTGCACGCTCCCGAGGTGCAGCCGGTTGCCGCGGCTGTTGGCATTGCTGATGAGGCCGATCCGCGCCAGCGTGCCGGTGCGCGTCGCGGGCGGGAAGAACGGGCAGCTATCCGATGACAGCGCGCAGGCGTCAGGCACGGCAGTCATCGGTCGAGCGGCACGATGCGCGCGGGCCCGGCACCGGGCACGCCGCAGGGTCCGGGCGCGCGCCGCGCGGGCGGCCGTCCGAGCGTGCGGCTCCCGCCGGCGATCAGCATCAGCCCGTAGGCGTTCAGTTCGAAGAGTTCCTCGAACAGGCGATTGGGTTCGGCGATGCTGACCACGCTCTTGTCGAGCAGCACGCCGCCCAACAGCAGCACCGTGGCCAGCACCAGCAGCATGCCGGGGCCGGAGTCGAGGAAATCCAGGAAGCGACGCCGGTCGAGCAGCCAGCAACGCGCCAGGGCCCCCGCCACGCCGAGCAGCGCCAACACGAAGGCGCCGCGATGGACCACGTACGCGATGGCATAGACGAGCGTGCCTTGCGGCAGCAGCCAGCGGAAATCGCTCTCGCGGTAGAACATGCAGGCGCTGAGCAACGCGAGGGCGCCGAGCTGCAGCCGGGCATAGCCGTCGACGCCCCGGCGCGCGCGCAACCCGTAGACCAGCACGCAGCCGGCGAGCGCCGCGAGCTGCAGGTTCTCGAGCAGGTTGTTCTCCTGGTACAGGCTCTCGGTCTCCCGCCAGTGCAGCAGCACGGCGAGGAGCAGGTTCGCGGCCACCCCCATCATGGCCCTCAGCAGCGTCATCAGCGCCCGCGCCGTCAACATGGCAGCACGCCTGCGAGCAGGTTCTGCACGCGCGAGGCGGCGCGCTGCGCATCGAGGCGCGGCGCGTGCCAGGGCTGCTGCGACGCCGCGCTCCCGAAGCTGGCCTCGTCGAGCCACGCCGCGCGCCCGATGCTGACCAGGTGACGCTGGATCGCGCCGATATCGCGCTGCATGTGGGGCGCGCCGATGGTGCGCGCGAACAAGTCGCGCAGCGAACGGTAGCTCAGCCGGATCGCGAGCCGCTGCCACGGCGGCATGTCGGGCGCGGGGCGCTCGGCGATGTCGTAGATCAGCAGCGGCTTGCCGGTGACGTTGGCCTCCGCGAGCATCGATACGCTCTCGCCGGTGATCACGATGCGGTCGGCGAGCGCGAGGTAGCCGAAGTAGGGGTTTTCCTGCGCGCCCCAGTGATGTTCGTGCCGCGGGCCGCCGATACCGTCGAGGAAGTCGTGGTACGCGTCCGCGGGCGTGCGCGCGCTGCTGGTGACCAGCAGCGAACCGCCGCTGCCGCGCGTCAGCGCGTTCACCAGCTTGCCGAGCCGGTGCGCCTTCGCGCACGAGAGCACGAAGGAGCCGCTGTTGCCCCCGAGCAGCACCACCGTATAGGGGCGCGGCAGATGCGCGAAGCGCGGCGCCCACAGCGCGCGCGCCTCCTCGAGCCGCCGCTCGGTGACGCGGTGCAGCGGCAACTCGTTCAGCAGGATGTTCTCGCGCTCGGGCAGGAAGTACTGCGGCGTGCTGATGATGAGATCGAAGGCATCCAGTCGCGACCACGGGCGCCCCATGTGCACCAGCCGCGCGCGGTTGCCCGATCGTTTCTTGATCCACCGCGCCACCGGCTCCAGTTCGCGGCCCGCGCTGATCACGAGGTCTGGCCAGGGCGCCTGCAGCGCGCTGCTGCGGCGCCGGTCGACACCGGCGAGCGCCAGGCTGCGGAGTTGGCTCGAGATCATCTTCGGCACCGGCGGCGAGGAGTGGAAGCCGACGGACTTCAGTTCGAAGGGCCAGCCCAGCGTTTCGCCGAGCCCGAGCACCTGGTTGTTGTCGCCGGGCCGGGGGCCGTTGAGGAGCCACACGCGTGGGTGGTGGTTGCCGCGGTGCGTGGTGCCGGCATGCAGATCGAACATCGTGCGTCTCGTCCGGTGGTGATGGCGGATCGAGCTTAGTCACGGTCTCGCGCCCCGGAAATCAACCCCCCGGGTCGACTGTCGGCGCGCGGCCGAGTTGCTACCTTGCCTCCATCGCAAGCCATTGGCAGGGGTACGAAGGATGTTTTCGAGCGAGGCGAGAATCCGCGATTCACGTTGGCGCGAGCCCGTGCGCCGCATCGAGGCGGCCGCGCTCGGACTGTTCTGGCTGGACGCGCGCGCATTGCCGCCGCGGCGTGCCGCGCGCACCGGCGCGCGCCTGTTCGCCTGGCTCGGTCCGCGCCTGCGCAAGCAGGCCTTCGTCAGGTCGAACCTGGCACGGCTCTTCCCTGCCGCCGGGCCCGCGCGCATCGAGGCCCTGGCGCGCGAAGCCTGGGCGAATTTCGGCGCGATCCTCGCGGAATACCCGCATCTGCCGCGATTTTGCGCGCCGGATCCCTCGCCCTTCCTGCGCGTGGCGATCGCCCCCGAGACGCGCGACATCGTCTCTCGCCGCGAGCCCGCCATCTACGTCGCCGCGCACCTCGCGAACTGGGAGCTCGCGACCGCGGCGATCGGTCGGCTGGGGATCGCGCTGAGCGCCGTTTACGCGCCGCAGGGCAACCCGTACGTCGACGCGATGATCCAGGCGCGGCGCGCGCCGCTCGGCTGCCGTTTCCTCGGCAAGGCCAACTGCATGCGCCGGCTCCTGAGCGACCTCGAGGCCGGCCGATCCGTGGGCATGCTGCCCGACCAGCGCACGGATTCAGGGGAATTAGTACCGTTTTTCGGTGGCCTCGCGCCGACCACGATCGGCCCCGCGTGGCTCGCCCTGCGCCGCGGCTGTCCGCTGGTGCCGGTGCAGGTCGAGCGGCTCGGACCGGCCGACTACCAGGTGACGTTCCACGCGCCGCTCGTGCGCGGCGAGCGCTCGGCGGACCGCTCGCGCGCGCTGCGCCTCACCGCGGAACTCAATGCGCTGTTCGAGCGCTGGATCCGGGTGCACCCCGGGCAGTGGCTGTGCATGCGCCGGCGCTGGCCGCCCGCGGCAGCGCCGGGGCAGCTGCAGGCGGTCGGCGGGGAGGTCCGCGCATGCGCCTGATGGCGGAGGTGTTGCGCCGCTACCCCCGGCAGAGCGTCGTCATGCTGCTCGCGCTGCTCTGCGCGGGTCTCGCCGAGGGGCTGAGCCTGGGCAGCCTGGCGCCGATGCTCGGCGTGGCGGTCGGAGGCGGGGCGGGCGGCGGTACCGCGCTCGCGGATGCGGGCACGCTCCCGCCCGCGCTCCTGCACTGGCTCGACGGGCTGGACTTCGCGGTGCGCATCGGCACCCTGCTCGGCATCATCGTGGGCGGACTGACGCTCA
This sequence comes from Pseudomonadota bacterium, assembly GCA_022705125.1. The sequence continues at coordinate 4,261 of JAKJFB010000063.1, read as the reverse complement.
AGAACCTGCTGTTGCTGTGCGCCAACCGCCAGGTGGGGCTGGCTTCGGCGCGTTTCGCCACGGACCTGCGTCTCGGGCTGCTCGGCGCGGTGCTGCGGGGGCGCTGGGACTACTTCGTGCACCAGCCGGTCGGGCGGCTGAGCAACGCGCTGGCGACGGAGGTGCAGCGCTCGGCGACGGCCGTCGTCGACGGTTCCCGCGCGCTGACCTTCCTGGTCCAGGCGCTGATCTATGCCGGGGTCGCGCTGGCGGTATCGTGGCGCGCGACGCTGGTGTGCGTGGGCGTGGGCGTGCTGGTGCTCGGCCTCACCAGCCTGCTCGTGCGCGCCGCTCGCCGCTCGGGGAGCAACCAGACGCTGCGCCTGCGCGCGCTGGTGACCCGGCTCACCGATGCGTTGCAGTCCGTGAAGGCGTTGAAGGCGATGTCGCGCGAGCACCTCGTCGTGTCGGTGCTGTCGGCGGAGACGACGCGTCTCGACGCGGCCCTGCGCGCCCAGGTCGCGAGCACGGCGGCGCTCGCCGCGGCGCAGGAGCAGATGTTCGCCGTGGCGATCGGGCTGGGCATGTTCGTGGCGCTCGTGTACGTCGACATGCCCTTCGCCACGGTGCTGGTGCTGGTGCTGGTGCTGGGGCGCATGCTGTCGCAGTGCGGGAAGGTGCAGAAGGAGTACCAGCGCCTGGTCATCGGCGAGAGCGCCTACGTGGCCATCGTCGAGGCGCTCGCGGAGGCGCGCCGTGCCGAGGAGGCCCCGGGCGGGACGCGCGAGCCGACGCTGGAGCGCGGCATCCGCATCGAGGCGCTGCACTTCGCGCGCGGCGCGCGCGAACTCTTCGAGGGCATCACGCTCGAGATCCGCGCCGGCTCGCTCACGACGCTCACCGGAGCTTCCGGTTGCGGCAAGACCACGCTGGTGGACATGATCATCGGCCTGGTGCATCCGTGCTCGGGGCGCGTCACGGTCGATGACGTGGCGCTCGGGGAGCTGGACCTGCGCGCGTGGCGGCACATGATCGGCTACGTGCCGCAGGAGAACCTGCTGCTGCACGACACGATCCTCGGCAACGTCACGCTCGGCGATCCCGCACTCGGCGCCGCCGATGCCGAGCGCGCACTGCGCGAGGCCGGCGCCTGGGAATTCGTGGCGGCGCTGCCCGAGGGCATGCAGCATGTCGTGGGCGAGCGCGGGGCCACGCTCTCCGGCGGCCAGCGCCAGCGCATCATGATCGCCCGCGCCCTTGTAAACCGTCCGCGCCTGCTCGTGCTGGACGAGGCGACCAGCGCGCTCGACGCCGGGGCCGAGGCGGCTATCTGCGCCACGCTGGCGCGCCTGCGCGGGAGGTTGACGATTGTCGCGATCACGCATCGCGAGGCGATGGCGCGGATCGCCGATCGCGTCTACCGCCTCGACGCCATGGTGCACGCCGCGCGCGAGGGCGGCGCCGTGCAATTGCTGCGGCCCGCAAATGCGCCATATTCCCTTGCCGCCTCGTCCTGAGCGGCGGCTAAATGGCGGCGGTTTCATGGGCGAATGCGGGTCAGGCCATGCTCGAGCACGCGCTGGAGACGGGACGCATCGGGGTCTGCGTGAAGGACCGCGACAGGCGCGTGCTGACGCAGAACGCGAGCTGTCGCGAAATCTGCGGCGACCGCCAGGGCGAGATCTGCGAGGACGGCTGCATGCGCCTGCACGAGGCCGACGCCGGCCGGCAGTGGCAGGACCGGGGATGCAGCGCCTACCGCAACAGTGCGATGCACGGCGGCTCGTACGACGTGGCGCTGGTGTGCAGCGCCGAGCGCATCATCACGTTCCTGCAGCCGCTGGAGGACGTTTATGCCTCCGCGATCGCGCATTACGCCGACAAGGGCCTCACGCGACGCGAGCACGAGATAGTCGGTTTGCTGATCCGCGGCCGCAGCAATGCCGAACTCTGTGCCGGGCTCGGGATCACGCGCGCCACGCTGCGCACGCACCTGAACAGGATCTACGCCAAGCTGCGCGACAGCGGCGCGGCGGTCGATTTCCTGCCGCGCCACCGCCTCGCCGCCAAGCGCTGAAGCGGCCGGACCTACACGCCCGTTTCGGCGCGCAGCGTTGCGAGGCGCGCGCGCTGCTCGTCGGCGTCGGGGGCGACGAGGGCCGCTGCCGCCTGGGGGCCGTGTTCGGGCGCCGGCAGCTGCAGCACCTCGCCCGCCACGATGCGATCGCACACCGCGCGGTAGCGCTTCTCGAACACCGGGAAGGCCTTGGGCTCCGGCGTCGATGCCAGGAAGAACCAGCCGGCCTCGCGCCCGGCATGGAATACCGCCGGGTGGCTCCAGCGCGCCGCCTGCTTGGGTTCGGGCGCCAGGCAGGCCTCGCGATAGGCCGCATGCGCATCGGGCAGGCCCTGCGCCTGCAGCGTCGCCTCGCGGCAGCACTCGAGCATGCGGTGCAGGGTCGGCAGGTATTCCGAGGTCTCGATGCAGCGGCGCGCGCCGAGCAGGATGGTCTCGGTGCCGTGTCCGGCCAGGCTGTCGAGCCACAACCGCTTGACCTGGCTCAGCTGCCCGGCGTCGCCGAAGGCGCTGTAGTACTGGTTGTGGTAGTTCAGGCGAAACAGCGCGAAGACCTGGTTGATCGCGTCGACCAGCGCCGGGTCGCGGCGCGCCTCAGTCGGCCCAGCTCCGGTCCGTGAGGTCCTCGGCGAGGCTTCGAGATCGCGTATTGCCCGTTCCACCAGGTCTTTGCCGTGTTCCATGAGTCTGCTCCGCGGTGTCGCCCGCTCGGTGGCTGCGCGCCCAATGATACTTCACGTGCTGCAGGAACTTGCTGTTCCACGAGGGGTAGACCGCGCCCGAATCGATCCAGAACATCAGGAATTCCGGCAGCAGCGCGCGCGCGAAGGCAGCGTCGATGTTGGCCATGCGCAGGATGTCGTAGACGTCCGCCGCCGGCTCCCAGTTGGCCGGTATGCGCCGGGGCTCGCTGTCGAGATCCATGGTCTGGGTGTAGCGCGCCCACTGGCGCTTGACGTGCGTCACGAAGCGCGAGTTCCAGGTGCGCGAGGCCTCGCGCCGTTCGGTCCAGTACAGCACGAACTCCGGCACCGCGTCCTCGACGAAGTGGCGGCTGACGCCGGCGCGCACGAGGATTTCCATCGCGTCGGGCCCCGGCTCCCAGTCGGCGCCGATCGGGCGCGGCACGTCCTCCTGCACCCCGGTGCTCGCCTCCTGCTCGCGCCAGCGCCGGATCACGTGAGCGCGGAACTTCGCGTTCCACGAGAAGGCCGGTTCGCCGCGATCGGACCAGTACAGCACGAACTCGTCGAGCTGCGCCTCGGCGAAGACGCGCGGGATGCCGTGCAGCGCGATCTGGCGCAGCACCTCCTCGTCGGGTTGCCAGCGCGTGGCGATCAGCGCCTTGCCGCCGCCGGGCCGGTGCTCGGGGGCCCGCGGCGCGCGCGCGGCCGGCGCGGCGGCGGGCTCCTCCAGCGCGAAGCGCAGGCAGTGCGTCTGCTCCAGCGGCGGCGAATCGATCGCCAGCACGCCCTTGTCGCGCAGGCTGGCGCTGATGCGCTGGCAGTCGCGCTCGCTCCAGAACGGCAGCAGCCGCAGCAGCTCGACCTTGTCGAGCTCGTGCCAGCGCGCACCCGGGCGCGCGCTGAACTGCGCGGCGTCGTGCAGCAACTGCAGCATCACGGCCTCTTCGAGGCCGATGGTGGCGGCCAGCGTCGGGGAGATGAGCAGCGTGCGTTCGTGGATGAGACTCGATGCCATGGACGGGATTCGGGATCTGCGCCGGCGTGGCGCGCCCGGGACTTGGTGTGCAGGCGTCGGCCCTGCCACAATCGGGCGCTGAGGTTGAACGGTCGCCAAGCGTAAGGATCGGGCGTGGCAAAGTCCAGAGTGGTTTACGTCTGCCAGGATTGCGGTTCCGAGCAGAACAAATGGGCGGGCCAGTGCCCCGATTGCGGGGCCTGGAACACGCTCAGCCAGTTCGTCGAGGCGGGGGCCGCGCGCGGTGCCGGCGGCGCGCGCCGCGGCGGTTATGCCGGCGCAGTGGCCGAGTTGCAGACGCTGGACCAGATCGACCTGGCGGAAGTGCCGCGCTTTTCCACCGGCTACAGCGAGTTCGACCGCGTGCTCGGCGGCGGCGTTGTGCCGGGCTCGGTGAACCTGGTCGGCGGCCAGCCCGGCGCGGGCAAGAGCACGTTGCTGCTGCAGGTGATGTGCGCGCTGTCGCAGCAGATGGAAACGCTCTACGTCACCGGCGAGGAGTCG
>JAKJFB010000639.1:1664-1929 GCA_022705125.1 Pseudomonadota bacterium | reverse complement strand
ATGATCGACCCGTCGGTGCTGATCGAATACGCATGGCCGATCGCGGTGATCACGGTCGCGGTCGTGCTCGGCAAGCTGGTGAGCTGCGGGCTCGGCGCCTGGGTGGCCGGGCAGGACGGGCGCACGGCGATGCGCGTCGGCATGGGCCTGTCCCAGATCGGCGAGTTCTCGTTCATCATCGCCGCGCTGGGGTCGCGGCTGGGCGTGATTGACGACTTCCTCTACCCGGTGGTGGTCTCCGTGTCGGCGGTGACCATGCTTTCCT
>JAKJFB010000639.1:835-1654 GCA_022705125.1 Pseudomonadota bacterium | reverse complement strand
CCGATCGCGGTCGCGGTGTCGGCGATCACGACGCTGCTGACGCCTTACCTGATCCGCTGGGCCGATCCGCTGTCGGCCTGGCTCGCCGGGCGCCTGCCGGCGCCGGTGGCGCGCGTCGGCGGCCTCTACACCGACTGGCTGCACGGGCTGCGCCCGCGCGGCGAGCGCGCCGAGCTGGCGGCCCTGGTCAACAGCATCCTGTTCAAGGTGATGCTGAATCTGGCCGTGGTCGTCGCGCTGTTCCTCGGCGCCGCGGCCTGGGCGCCGGAACTCGGGGCGTGGCTGCTGCCGTGGATCAGCTCCGGTGAGGCGCACAAGGCGCTGATCTGGGGCGGGACGCTGCTGGTGGCGCTGCCCTTCCTGATCGCGACCTGGCGCAAGCTCAAGGCGCTGAGCCTGCTGCTCGCCGAACTCGGCTGCCGCGGCCGTCAGGCCGGCAGCTACAGCGCGCGCCTGCGCGGGCTGCTCGCCGAGGCGATTCCGGTGATCGCGCTGGCGATGATCCTGCTGCTGATCGCGGCGCTGAGCGGCAGCCTGCTGCCCGGTGCCGGCGTGCTGGCCGTCACCCTCGCGGTGGTGGCCGTGATCGCCGCGCTCGGCTGGCGCTGGTTCGTGCGCGTGCACGCGCGCCTGCAGATCGAGCTGACGGAAACGCTGGCGCACCAGGGCGGCGAGCCGGCTGCGCACGGGCACTGAGCGGCCGCCCGTCCCCCCGGATCCTCGCGCCCCGCGCCGTTCGTGCAGCGCATAGGTATCTACACAACTTGCAGCATCGGTTCCCGAACTTGTCCGGACAGCGAGGACGAATCAGAACGACGG
>JAKJFB010000639.1:0-672 GCA_022705125.1 Pseudomonadota bacterium | reverse complement strand
GAGCCGTTTCAGCCGCCGGCGGCGCCCGGAATCACCGGCGTCGTCACGCGCACGTCGGCGTTCTGGCCGCGCTGGCGCAGCACGTGGTCCATCAGCACCAGCGCGACCATCGCCTCGGCGATCGGGGTGGCGCGAATCCCGACGCAGGGGTCGTGGCGGCCGGTGGTGACCACTTCGATCGGTTCGCCCCTCACGTTCACGCTACGCCCCGGCAGGCGCAGGCTGGAGGTCGGTTTCAAAGCGATCGAGCAGATCACGTCCTGCCCGGTGGAAATGCCGCCGAGGATGCCGCCGGCGTTGTTGCTCAGGAATCCTTCCGGGGTGATCTCGTCGCGATGCTCGGTGCCGCGCTGCTCGACCGCGTCGAAACCGGCGCCGATCTCGACGCCCTTGACGGCGTTGATCGACATCAGCGCGGCGGCGATGTCCTGGTCGAGCTTGCCGTAGATCGGCGCGCCCCAGCCGGGCGGCACGCCGTCCGCAATCACGGTGACGCGCGCACCAACCGAATCGCCGGATTTGCGCAGGGCGTCCATGTAGCTCTCCAGCTCCGGCACCTGCGCCGCATCCGGCCAGAAGAACGGGTTGTCCTCGACCGCGCTCCAATCGAAGCCGCGCGGCGCAATCTCACCCAACTGCGCCAGATACCCACGCACCCGCACGCCGAAGCGC
>JAKJFB010000638.1 GCA_022705125.1 Pseudomonadota bacterium | reverse complement strand
GATTCTGGGCGCTGTCTTCATGGGCTTCCAGGCCTATGAATATGCACACGCTTACAGCGAACTGGGTCTGACCCTGGGTGCTGGCGTGTACGGCGCCACTTTTTTCATCCTGACCGGTTTCCACGGCATGCACGTGACCCTGGGAACCATCATGCTGATCGTCATGTGGGCGCGCAGTCTGAAAGGCCACTTCTCCGAGCACAACCACTTTGCCTTTGAAGCCGTGGCCTGGTACTGGCACTTCGTGGACGTGGTCTGGCTCGGGCTGTTCGTATTCGTCTACGTGCTCTGATCCGGACCAGCGGATCGAGGCTTCGGGGGCCGGCGGCGACGCCGGCCCCTTGTTTCTCGCGAGACCCGGAATTCAGTGTCCGACGCCATGCGGCGTGATCACGCCGGCCCACATCCCGAGCAGCAGCAGCACGAACAGCAGCACCGACAGTCCGATGCGACGCGTGAGGGCATTCACCGTGCGGTCGCTCTGGCCCTTGTCGGACAGCATGTAGTACAGCCCGGCGCCGAGGTTGTAGAGGATCGCGAGCAGGAAAAGAATGATGATGAGCTTCTGCAGCATGGGCGGTTCCGGTGGCGGGCAGGGCTGACTTGCCGCGCCATTATCGCAGCCTGCCCGCGCATCGGCGGGCGGCATCGCGATGAGCCGCGCCGCCCGCATCGGCTACGGTCTGGCGGCGTTGCTTGCCACCGGCTCGTTCGCCACGCTCGGCACCTGGCAGGTCGGGCGCGGACTGGCGAAAGAGGATCGGCTGCAGCGCGAGGCCTTGGCGCTTGCGCGCGAATCGGCAGCGGAATTGACGCACGAGGCCACGCGGTCCGACGAGACAAGCGCCGTGACGCGCGTCGAAGGCCGCGGCCACTACGAGGCCCCGCTGCTGCTGCTCGACAACCAGCAGCGCCGCGGCAAGGTCGGCGTGCGCGTGTATGCAATCGCGTTGCCCGATGGCGACAAGGGCGAGCGGCGTGTGTTGGTCGACCTGGGCTGGGTCGCGATGCCACCCGACCGGCGTTTGCCGTCGCTCGAACTGCCACGCGGCGAGAGGCATTTGAACGGCCTGTTGCTGCCCTGGCCCGGACAGGGATTGCGCCTCGCGCCCACGCCCTGGCCGGATTCGCGCGGTGAGCCGGTGCTGCTCAACACGCTGGATCGTGACGACATCCAGACGGCGCTCGGACTTCGCCTCGCGCCACGCGTGCTGCGGCTCGCGCCCGAGGCCGACCACGGCTACGAGCGTGACCTTGATGCGCTACCGAACACGCTTCCGCCGCAACGCCACTACGGCTATGCGGTGCAGTGGTATGCATTGGCCTTGACCGTGGTCGTGACCTGTTTCGTACTCCGGCGTCGTGCGCGGCGCCTTGCTCCCCGGGATTCCGCATGACCTCGAAACTCCGTTCGCGCCTCGTCTTGCTGCTGCTGGCGGCCTTGTTCCTGGCCCCGCCGATCGGTGCCTGGCTGCTTTACCGCAGCGGCTGGCAACCGCAGCAGACGCGCAACCGTGGCGAGCTGCTGCAACCGCCCATCGACCTGGGCGAAATGCGCCTTGTACGTGCAGACGACACACCCTATGACTGGGAACCCGCGGCGCGGCGCTGGCGGGGGGCGGCCTGCGCGAAGGAATGCGCGGATCTCGTCGCCGGCCTCGACAAGGTATGGCAACTGCAGGGCCGGCGCGCGGATCGACTCGACGTGCTCTGGTTCGGCGCGGTGCCGGAGGGGGCTGTCGCGTTCCGCCGCTTCGTCCCGATGCAGCGCAGCGAGGCTTTCGAAGCCCGACTGCCGCGGCTTGCGCGTGAGGGCGCGCCCAACGCCTACCTGATCGACCCACGCGGCTTCGTCGCCTTGCGCTACGCACCGGGGTTCGATGTGGCCCAGCTGCGCGAAGACGTCGCGCAACTGCTCAAGCACTGATGC
>JAKJFB010000637.1 GCA_022705125.1 Pseudomonadota bacterium | reverse complement strand
GCGGCGGGTAGCGCGGCCATGGCATTCCACCACGCACCCGCTCACGGCGCGCACGCCGGCTCCTCGGGCCCGCCCACGCTGGCCGCGTGGATCGCCTTCGCACTGATCTTCGGGCTGATGCTCTCGGACTACCTGTCGCGCCAGGTGATCAACGCGGTCTTCCCGTTCATCAAGGCGCAGTGGAGCCTGAGCGACACCCAGCTCGGCTCGCTGGTGAGCATCGTGGCAGTCACCGTCGGCGTGTTCAGCTTCCCCGTCTCCGTGCTCGCCGACCGCTTCGGCCGCGTGCTCTGCGTCACGATCATGGCGGTCCTCTGGGGACTGGCGACGCTGCTCTGCGGGCTGGCCGGCAGCTTCACGATCCTGCTCTTCGCGCGGCTGCTGGTCGGCCTCGGCGAGGCCGGCTACAGCAGCGCGGGCGGCGCCATCCTGCTCGGCGCATTCCCCGCGCGCCTCCACGCCACGGTCATGGGCGCCTTTCTGGCGGCCTCGCTGTTCGGCTCGGTACTCGGCGTGGTGCTCGGCGGCGTGCTCGCCGCGAGCTACGGCTGGCGCACGGCGTTCGTCGTGGTCGGTGCCGGCGGCCTGCTGCTCGCGCTCGTGTTCCCGCTGTTCGTCAAGGAGCGTCCGGACCTCACGCGGGAAGCCGCGGCACGCGCGCGCGAGGAGGCGATCGCCCTGCGCGACCTGCCGCGCGAGATTCTCTCGGCGCGCACGGCGGCGTGGAGCTACCTCGGCAGCGGCCTGCAGATGTTCAGCGTCGGTGCGATGCTGGCGTGGATCCCGAGTTTTCTCAATCGTCATCACGGGATGCCGCCCGCGGAGGCGGCCCTCGCCGCGGGCGTGCTGACCCTGCTCGCGGGAATCGGGATGGTGCTCGGCGGCGTGCTGGTCGACGTGGTCGCGCGGCGCGCGGCGCGCAACCGGCCGCTCGTGGTCGCGTGCTACGCCTTCCTCAGCTGCGTGCTCTTCGTGCTTGCCTTCCGCTATTGCACCGGGACGCTGCAGCTGCTCGTGATCGGCGCCGGGATGTTTTTGGCGGGCGCGCACGCCACATCCGTCACGAGTCCGCGTCTCCACGCGACGGTGCTCGCCACCGGCACGCTCGCGAACAACATCTTCGGGCTGGCGCCCGGGCCGGTGGTGACCGGCCTGCTGGCGGACCGCTTCGATCTGCAGACCGCCCTCGGGCTGGTGCCGCTGCCCAGCCTGCTGGCGGCGGCCTGCTTCGTGATGGCCCGGCGCCACCATGACCGTGATGTGACGCGCATCCGTCGAGCAGCATCGAGGCGCTGGAAGAAATCGCGTGAACGAGGAGGAATCGGCAGATGCAACTGAAGGACAAGGTAGCCGTGATCACCGGCGCGGCGGGCGGACTCGGGCGCGGCATCGGGCGGCGCTTCGCGCGCGAGGGCGCCCGGCTCGTCGTCTGTGACATCGACGAATCCGGGCTGGCGCCGCTGCGCGAGGAAATCGAAGCGGTGGGGGGCGAGTGCCTCGCGCTGCCCTGCGACGTATCCTCCAGCGCCAGCGTCGACGCGATGTTCGCGCGGACCGACGCGCGCTTCGGCACCGTGCACATCCTGGTGAACAATGCGGCCCTCGTGCCGGACAAGCCGCACGACGAGGAGCGGCGCAAGCGCCACTACGCCCTGCTGACGCAGCCCATTGCACGCGAGTCGCTCGCGATCACGCGCGAGATGAGCGATGGCGAGTGGAAGCGCTTCTGGGCGGTGAACGTGGACGGTGTCTTTTACTGCACGCGCGCGGCGCTGCGGCGCATGGAGCCACAAGGCTGGGGCCGCATCATCAACATTGCGAGCATTGCCGGCATCTCGGGCGCGAGCGCCCACAGCCCGCACTACTCGGCGGCGAAGGGGGCCGTCGTCGCCTTCACGCGCGCTGTGGCCTACGAGGTCGCGGGCGCGAACGTGCTGGTGAACT
>JAKJFB010000636.1 GCA_022705125.1 Pseudomonadota bacterium | reverse complement strand
GTCGCGGCTGGCGCCGTGTCGGCTATGAGGGGAGCATGCCCGCTTCGCGCTTCCTGAAGCTGCAGGCCGCCCTGCCGGAGGTCGAGTGGGTCAATGCCACCGTGCTCATCCAGGAGCTGCGCGCCGTCAAATCGCCGGAAGAGCAGCGCCGTATGCGCGCCGCGATCTCGGCGAATGACCGCCTTTTCGCCGAAACGCTGCGGCAGACCGCTCCCGGCATGAGCGAATGGGAGATCAGTACGGTCGTGCGCCGCGAGGCCGAGCGGCTGGGGCAGGGCGAGGCCTTCTCCGCCATCGCCTGCGCCGGCCGCAGCGCAGCGGAATGCCACCATCAGCCGGACGACACCGTGCTGCGCCGCGGCCAGCCGTTGCTGGTGGACCTGGGGCTGAAGCTGGATCACGCCTGCGCGGATATGACGCGCTGCGTGTCGTTCGGACCTCCGACGCCGCTCTGGCGGGAGATCTACCGGATCGTGCTGACCGCCAACCGCGCGGCGGTGCGCGCGATCCGTCCCGGCGTACCGTGCCATGCCATCGATGCCGTTGCGCGAGGCGTGATCGAACGGGCGGGATACGGCCCTTACTTTGGCCACAGCCTGGGGCACGGACTCGGGCTGGAGGTGCATGAAGCGCCCAGCTTCAGCGCAGCCTGTAACACCGAACTCGCGCCCGGCATGGTGCTCACGGTCGAGCCCGGCATCTACTTGCCGGGGCGGTTAGGCATCCGCATTGAGGACGTGATTCTGGTCACGCGGGACGGCTGCGAAGTGCTCACCGGCACGCCGCGCGATCTGGCGTGGGCGGTCCGCTAGGCTTGGCAGCTACGGCAGGATCGAGAGTGCCGGTGGTTGCCGAGTGCAGGCAGGAAGGCCTTCACCACCTTTTTGGAGTGCGGCGGCTTGCCGCCGCTTTGAAAGCGGGAGCAAGCTCCCGCACTCCACAACCGCCCGTCCATGCTCGTCCCTTACGGTGCGGGGGGCGGCGTAATCTTCAGCCGCAGGAAGCGGCGCGGGGCATCGGCCACCGGCACATCGTGGCGGGTGGTGATCCAGAGCCACGAGATGTAATCCTCGATGCCGGTTTCCGAGACATCCACCGTGGTCCAATTCTGAACCGCCAGGTCGTCGCACGCCTCGACCGTGAAGGTCACATCGGTGGCCAGCGGATTCTTGCGGTATGAGAGGGTCAAGTAACCCGCCGTGACGTCACCGTCCATGGCAAGGCCCGCGTCCGACGACATCGGATCAAGCGCCAGGGCGTATTCCAGCCAGTTCTCCACGCCGTCGCCGTCCGGGTCGGCGGTCATGCCGATAATCAATTCGTCGGTGATCTCAGGATCAAACGCCGAGAGCTGCCAACCCGCATACCCGCCTGCGGACGGGTAGGTGCCGGTGACCAGAATATCATCCAGGCAAACCCCCTTGCCGCCCTTGGCGACACCGTCAAACGCGATCACATACGAGGGCGAGGGCAAAGGCAGCGACACCACCACGTTGCTCCAGGCCGGCACAGCGGTCTTGATCGAGAGGATTTGCGTCCAAACCGTATCCGCGGCATTGGTCTTGATCGAAACACGCACCTCATCCTGCGCCGTACCGGGCGCCATGCACAGCCAGAACGAGAGTGCGGCATCGGTCATGTTCGTCCCCATGTCCAAGGCGGTCGTGATCAACCGCACCCGTTGTTGGGATGTGCTGAGTGAGCGCAAATACAGGTTGTTGGCTCCGCTGTGCGCACTAGACGGCGTGCCGGAACTGCTGCCGGCCCCAACGAGCCACCGTAATGTACTCCCTGTTGTCTCGATTGATTCCGTCCATCCAGGCGGCAGCGCGGTGCCGCTTTCAAAGCCTTCAGACAGCGGCAACCGGCGGAAATTGGCCACGGCGAGCGAAAAGAGATTGGTGCTCGCCAGCCCCACGGCGTCCACCACGCGGATCGAGACCGTCGCCAGA
>JAKJFB010000635.1 GCA_022705125.1 Pseudomonadota bacterium | reverse complement strand
CCGAGCCGACGTATTCGCGATCGAGCACGTTGTCCACCCGCAGCAACTGGCCGAAGGTCCACGGCCCCTGGCGTTGCTCGGCGGACAGGCGCAGATTGACGAGCGTGTAGGCCGGCGCGACGTGGTCGTTGTTGAGGTCGCTGACCTCGACCTCGCCGCGATGCAGCACCTCGCCCGCGAGCGTCACGCCCGGCGTGGCTTCCCAGGCCAGCTCGGCGAAGGCCGCGATGCGCGGAACACCCGGAATGCGGTTTCCGGCCGCCACGGTGGTCCCGCGGCTGCTGAACGCCTCGTCGTACTCGGCCTGCATCCAGGTCAGCGAGGCCCGCGCCGTCAGCGTGCGGGTCAGCTCGGCCTGAGCGGCCAGCTCGAGCCCCTGGCGCAGCGTGCGCCCGGCGTTCTGGTAGCTGGTCCGGCCGTCCTCCGAGGCCAGGACGACGATCTCGTCGTCGGTCTCGATGCGGAACAGCGCGGCGTTGATCCGCGCGTTGTCGCTCACGAAGGTCTTGATGCCGATCTCGGCCTGGCGGCTGGTGCTCGGACGCAGCCCGAAATTGAAGCCGGTGGTCGGGGTCGCGTACGACAGCTCGTTGAGCGTGGGCGTCTCGTAGCCTGCACCCACGCTGGCGTAGAGGTTGGTCGCGGGGCTCAGCGCATAGCTCACCCCGAGCGCCGGGGTGGTCTTGCTGAAGCGCACGCTGCCGCTGTCGTCGGGGTTGTCGGTCTTGATGTAGCGGTCTTCCACCTTGAACGAAACGCGCGAATGGCGGGCTCCGAGCGACCACTGCCACGGTCCGCTCTTCCACAGCGCCTGGACATAGGGGTCGATGCTGGTGATGGTGTCGAGCTCGTCGCGGCGCAGCGCTCCCTTCACCCCGAGCGTGCTGCCGACGAAGTTCTCGTAGCCGCGCCGATCGTCCTCGGAGCGATCGTAGTCGACGCCGGCGGTCAGGGTGAGCTCGCCGCTCCCCAGCGCGCGTTGCGAAATCCAGCGCAGGCCCATGCCGTGGAAGTCGCGGTCGAAGTCGACCACGCCGCCCGCATGGCGCGGGCTGGACTGGAAACCCCTGGAGAAGGACTGGTACTGGGTGACCGCGCGGCTGCCCGCGTAGGCCGACACCTGCAGGCGATCCTCGCCGAGGCGGCGCTCGTAGGTGGCCCCGCCCTGCACGTGGTGGATGCTCTTGCGCGTGTTGTAGCGGTCCGCGTAGGAGCGCTTCGGCGTGGCGGGGTCGAGCGGATCGATCGTGAGCGACTGCGGATCGCGCTCGTAGGTCTCCCAGGTCACTCCCAGCGGATCCTGCGTCTCCGGCTGGCGCAGCCCGTTGGCCACCAGGGTCAGCGTGCTGTCCTCGTCCGGGTTCAGGGTCAGCTTGGCGAAGCCCTGGTCGCGGCGGGTCTTGCTGTGGTCACGGTAGCCGTCGGTGTCGAAGCGCGAAGCGTCGAGCACGAAGCCGATGCCGTCCTTCTCGCCTTCGGCGCCGAGGCCGAACTTGGTCGTGCCCCAGCTGCCGCCGAGCGCGCTCGCGCGCACGCGCGGCGCGCCTTCACCGGTGCGCGAGAAGAGCTGGATGACCCCGCCGGCGTGGTTGCCATAGACGGTGGAGAAGGGCCCGCGCATGACCTCGATGCGTTCGGCGGTGTCGAGGTTGAAGGTGGCGGCCTGGCCCTGGCCGTCCGGGTTGGTGGCGGGGATGCCGTCGGCGATGAGCTTGACGCCGCGCACGCCGAAGGCCGCGCGTGCGCCGAAGCCGCGCACCGAGATCTGCAGGTCCTGGGCGTAGTTCTGGCGATTCTGGATCACCAGGCCGGGCACGCCGGCGAGCGCCTCGGAGGCATTCACGCCGAGGTTCCCGGCCTGGTTGGCGCGCATGTCCACCGAATCGACCGAGTAGGGCAGGTCGAAGCTCTCGGTGGCGGTGGGTGCGCCGGTGACCACCACCGGATTGAGCGTCACCGC
>JAKJFB010000634.1 GCA_022705125.1 Pseudomonadota bacterium | reverse complement strand
TGCGCGGCCGCGTGCGACGTCGCGTCGCGCTACGGGCCCGCTTGTTGCTTCGTTCATGTCCTCACCTCGACCGGAGCCGCAACGCCATGCGCCCTCTCGTTGCACGATTGTTGACCGCCTGGATCATTGCACAGGCGCCCGGCGCGGCGCACGCGCTCGAACCCGAGGAGCTCGACGCGCTGGTGGCGCGGCCGAGCATCGGCCTCTACAAGGCCTACGCCGAGTTCAAGATGGCGCGCTACGACAGCGCGCGCGAGATCTGGAGCGCGCTCGCGCAGGCCGGCGTGGCGGAGGCCTGGTTCCACCTCGGCATCCTCGCCGAGGATGGCCTGGGCGAGCCGCGCGACGCCGCCGCGGCGCTGGAGCGCTACCGCCGCGGCGGCGAGGCCGGCTCCAGCAAGGCGCAGTACCGGCTCGGCCTGCTCCATCTCGAGGGCCGCCTGGTGCCGGCCGATCCGGTGCAGGCGCGCTACTGGCTGGCGGTGGCCGCTGCCAACGGCGACGAGGAGGCCGCGCGCAGGCTGTCCGCGCTGCCCGGACCGACGCCGGCCGTGCGATGAGGCGCGTGCCCGCGCACGCCCGCAGGCGGGACATGCGCACGAGCGCGTGGACGCCCGTCTCGCTGCACTCTCGGTTTCCTGATCGCGGCACCTGCGTCGCGAGCGCTGCAGCTGCGATGTGATCGCGCCGCGCTCAGCGCGACGCCTTGTTGCGCGCGGCTTCGAGCACGGCCTGCTCCGCCGCGGGGAAGAGGTGCACCACCGAGCGGCGGAACTCCGCCTCCACCAGCGCCAGGCCGGCGAAGCGCTGCGGGATCGGCGTCTGGAACAGCTCGGTCATGTCCTGGCCCGACTCGGCGCCGGTGCGGATGGCCTGCGCCAGCCAGCCGAGATAGTCGCGGGTCTGGCGCAGCGGGGCGAGGTCGGTCGCGGGCTCGCCGTGGCCGGGCACCCAGCGCCGCGCGGGCAGGCCTTCCAGCGTGTCGAGCGCGGCGAGCCAGCGCGCGATGTCCGCGTGCGGCGTGGTGGGCGCGCGGCCGTTGAAGAGCAGGTCGGCGGCGTACACGGTGCCGCTGTCGTGGTCGATCACCACCAGGTCGGCGACGGTGTGGCCGCCGAGCGCGACCAGCTCCACGTCGCGCCCGCCGATGCGCTGGCGCCCGGCGGCGAGTGCGCGCTCGGGGACGACGACCTCGGTGTCGCGCATCCAGTCGCCGTTGAGGCGGTACATGTTGGCGTTGAAGCCTTCGCCCTCGCTGCGGAGCGCGGCGATGGTCTCCGGCAGCGCGGCGAGCGTCGCGCGCGGGAAGGCCTGGTTGCCGAGGAAGTGGTCGGGGTGGTGGTGGGTGTTCACCGTCAGCACGATCGGCAAGGGAGTGACGCGGCGGATGGCGGCGAGCATCTGCTCGCCGTAGCGCTTCGACGAGCCGGTGTCGATGACGATCACCCCCTCGCGGCCGACGATGAAGCCCGTATTGACGATGTTGCCGCCGTTGGCGAAGGAGAAATCCTCCTTCAGGCCGACCACGACCCAGGCGCCGGGGGCGAGCTCGCGCGGCTGCAGGCGGTAGTTGAAGTCCCCGGCGAAGTCCTCGGCGTGCGCCGGCAGGGCGGTGAGGAGCAGGGCGCACAGCGCGACCAGCAGCCCCGCGAGCAGGGTCCGCAGCGCGCGGGCGGCAGGACGGCGCTGGAGCGCCGGAGCGCAAGAGGCGGGTCGGCTCATCGGGTCACCCATGCGTCGATGCGGTTGCCGTTGTTGTCGCGCCCGGCCACGTGCAGGCGCGCGCCGGGCGCGGCCGCGCGCAGGTCGAGCGTGAAGCTGGGGTTCTCGGAGACCGGCTCGAGGGGCTGGATGCGGCTCAGCGTGCGGCCTTCGGCGTCGGCGATCACGATGTCCTCGATGTGGAAGGCGGGGATGCCGGCGGCCAGGCCGGTGTCCATCGGATGGATGATGCGCATGCGCA
>JAKJFB010000633.1 GCA_022705125.1 Pseudomonadota bacterium | reverse complement strand
GACTTGCGTCGCTCCCACAGCGCTCGGAGCCGCCGTAATCGCGACTTGCGTCGCTCCCACACATGGGCGGCGATGCGGTGGACTTTTTTGCCTGGTCGTGCGCGACGGTGATGTCGCGGTACGGGCGGGCGTGGATTTTTGACTACGGGCGATTTTTCGATGCTGAACACTCCTTTTAGCCCCTGGCCTTCCTTCACGACCGAAGAGGCCGACGCGGTGCGCGATGTGCTGCTGTCGAACAAGGTGAATTACTGGACCGGTACCGAGTGCCGCGCGTTCGAGAAGGAATACGCCGCCTGGGCGGGCACGCGCTACGCGGTGGCGCTGGCCAACGGCACGCTGGCGCTGGACGTGGCGCTGCACGCGCTGGGCATCGGCCCGGGCGACGAGGTGGTGGTGACGCCGCGCACCTTCATCGCGAGCGTGTCGTGCGTGGTCAATGCGGGGGCGACGCCGGTGTTTGCGGATGTGGACCCCGACAGCGGCAACCTGTCGGCCGAGACCATCGCGCGCGTGCTGACGCCGCGCACGCGGGCGGTGATCTGCGTGCATCTGGCGGGCTGGCCGTGCGACATGGACCCGATCATGGCGCTGGCCGAACAGCATGGGCTGAAGGTGATCGAGGACTGCGCGCAGGCGCACGGGGCGCGCTACAAGGGGCGCAGCGTGGGCTCGATCGGGCACGTGGGGGCGTGGTCCTTCTGCCAGGACAAGATCATGACGACCGGCGGCGAGGGCGGCATGGTGACGACCAACGACGAGGCGCTGTGGCGCGACATGTGGTCGTTCAAGGATCACGGCAAGAGCTACGCGGCGGTGTACGAGCGCGAGCATCCGCCGGGCTTCCGCTGGCTGCACGAGGGCTTCGGCACCAACTGGCGCATGCTCGAGATGCAGGCGGCGGTGGGGCGCATCCAGCTGCGCCGCATGGCGGCGTGGACGGCGGCGCGCGAGGCCCATGCCGAGGCCATTCTGGCGGTGTGCCGGCGGCATGCGGTGCTGCGGGTTCCCGAGTTTCGCTGCAATGCGGCAAAATGCGATCCGGGTTGCGCGGCAAGGTCGGGTTGCGTGCACGCGCAATACAAGTGCTATGCGTATGTGAACCCCGAGCGCCTGGCCGAGGGCTGGAGCCGCGACCGCATCGCCGCCGAGATCAATGCGCGCGGGGTGCCGTGCTACCAGGGCTCGTGCTCGGAGGTGTATCTGGAGAGGGCCTTCGACGACACCGGCTGGCGGCCGGCCGAGCGCCTGCCGGTGGCGCGCGCGCTGGGCGAGACTTCGCTGATGTGGCTGGTGCATCCGACGCTGACGGCGGCGGAGATCGACCAGACCTGCAAGGTGGTGGACGAGGTGCTGGGGCTGGCGGCGCGCTGATGCGGGCGGTCGGGCCAAAGGCGGAATCTGATGCGTAATTCATTGTTGGGGTTGCCGCGGCCTTACAAGCGTGCGCTGCAGGTGGTGGCGGACGTGGTGCTGGTGTGGGTGGCGCTGTGGCTGGCGTTTTACCTGCGCCTGGAGGACGTGCGCGCGATCGAGCCCTTCGGCGGCCATCTGCGCGTGTTCCTGCTCGCGCCGGTGCTGACGCTGCCTTTCTTCGTGGTGCTGGGCCTGTACCGGGCGGTGCTGCGCTATGTGGGGCGGCACGCGCTGATCACGATCGGCAAGGCGGTGACGCTGGCGGCGCTGGTGTTCTGGCTGGTGGTGCTGGCGCTGCCGGCGCAGCAGCCGCCGGTGCCGCGCTCGGTGCCGCTGATCTATTGGGCGACGGCGATGCTGCTGCTGGGCGGGCTGCGCCTGGTGATGCGCAATGTCTTCCTGGGCGAGTGGACGCCGCTGCCGCCGGCGGTGCGCGGGGTGCGAGGGGTGCCGCATCGTGTCGAGGGCGCGCAGGAGCGCCCGCGCGTGGTGGTGTACGGCGCGGGCAGCGCGGGCAACCAGCTGGTGAGCGCGCTGCGTGCCGGGCG
>JAKJFB010000632.1 GCA_022705125.1 Pseudomonadota bacterium | reverse complement strand
GCGGTGTTCTACAGCGCCGGCCTGTGGCTGGCCGGGCTCAACTTCTGGCTGCCGGTGGGCGTGCTCACCGGCCTGCTGGTCTTCATCCCCTACGTCGGCTTCGGCGGCGGGCTGATCCTCGCCATCGTCGCCGCGCTGCTGCAGGCGCAGGGCTGGCCGCCGCTGGCCGGCGTGGCAATCGTGTATGCGCTTGGTCAGGTCGTCGAGAGCTTCGTGCTCACGCCCTACCTGGTGGGCGAACGCATCGGCCTGCACCCGCTCGCGGTGATCTTCGCGCTGATGGCCTTCGGCCAGCTCTTCGGCTTCGTCGGCGTGCTGGTGGCGCTGCCGGTGAGCGCCGCGCTGCTGGTAGGCCTGCGCGAGGTGCGCGAGGCCTGGCTCGCCAGCCCGGTGTATCTCGGCACGCAGCCGCGGCCGATCATCGCGAGCGAGCGCGAGCGCCCATGAAGCAGCTCGTCCTCGACATCCGCCCCGACGCCCCGCCCACGCTCGAGAACTTCGTCGCCGGCGCCAACGCCGAGCTGGTCGCCACCGTCTCGCTGCTCGCCTCGCCCGCCACCGCCGAACAGCTCCCGGCGCGCCACATCTACCTGTGGGGCGCGCCGGGCAGCGGACGCAGCCACCTGCTGCGCGCCGCGGTCGACGCCGCGCGCGCCGCCGGCCGGCCCGCCCACCTGCTCGCCGCCGCGACCGTCGAGGACCACCTGCCCGAGACGCCGGGCGCACTGCTCGCGATCGACGACGCGGACCAGCTCGGCGCCGCCGCGCAGATCGCGCTCTTCAACGCCTTCAACCGCGCCCGCGCGAACGGCCAGTCGCTGCTGCTGTGCGGCCCGGCCGCCCCGCTCGGCCTGGCGCTGCGCGAGGACCTGCGCACCCGCATCGGCCAGAGCCTGATCTACGAGGTGAAGCCGCTCGACGACGACGCGCGCGCGGAGATCCTCACCACCCTGGCGGCGCGGCGCGGCCTGCGCCTGGCCGACGAGGTGGTGGATTTTCTGCTGCGCCACGGCCGCCGCGAGCTCTCCAGCCTGCGCGAGGTGCTGGACGCGCTCGACCGCGCCTCGCTCGAGCACAAGCGCCCGATCACCCTGCCGCTGCTGCGCGACATGATCCAGCAAGGGCTGGAAATCTGACCCCGCGGGGCCGCCGTCCGACGCGCGTCACGCCCTCTTCGAATCCTCATCCAACCGATCCATCTTGCGGAGCCCGATCGTGAATCTCGTCCTCTTCGACCTCGACAACACCCTGCTCGCCGGCGACTCCGACTTCGCCTGGGCGCAGTTCCTCATCGGCAAGGGCGTGCTCGACCGCGAGGTGCAGGAAGCGAAGAACATCGCGTTCTACGAACAGTACAAGGCCGGCACGCTCGACATCTTCGAATTCCTCGACTTCCAGCTCGCCCCCCTCGCCCGCCACCCGCGCGCGCAACTCGACGCCTGGCACTGCGAGTTCATGGCGCAGTCGATCCGTCCGATGATCACCGCCAAGGCGCGCACGCTGGTGCGCGAGCACCTCGACAGCGGCGCCCTGGTCGCGGTGGTCACCGCCACCAACGCCTTCGTCACCGGTCCGATCGTGCGCGAGTTCGGCATCCCGCACGTGGTGGCCACCATCCCCGCACAGCAGGACGGTGCCTTCACCGGCAAGCCGCGCGGCATGCCGGCGTTCAAGGCGGGCAAGATCGAGCGCGTCGACGCCTGGCTGGAGTCGCTCGGCCTGCACATGGGCAGCTTCGAACACAGCTGGTTCTACAGCGATTCGCACAACGACCTGCCGCTGATGCAGCGCGTCACCGACCCGGTCGCGGTCGACCCCGACGACACCCTGCGCGCCCATGCCGAGGCCGCCGGCTGGCCGGTGATCTCGCTGCGCTGAACTGGTCGTTGATCTCGCTGCGCTGAAGATTCGCGACTTGCGTCGCTCCTACACCACCCCGCACCCGCCGACGCTCATCGCCTCCCGCACC
>JAKJFB010000631.1 GCA_022705125.1 Pseudomonadota bacterium | reverse complement strand
AATTGTCGTGGGAACAATCGACGAGGATCGACGCCGTGAGGCCGGACTTGGCGAGGAGCGCCTCGGTCTGGCGGATGTGATCCGCCGAGAAGTTGGGGCCAGCGGAACCACCGCGCAGGACGATGTGGCAATCCGGGTTGCCATTGGTGGTGACGGCCGAGGCGCGGCCCTCCAAATCGACGCCGAGGAAGGTCTGTGCCTGCCTGGCGGCCTTGATCGCGTTGATCGCCGCCTGAAGGGAACCGTCGGTGCCGTTCTTGAAACCGAGTGGCAAGGACAGACCGGAGGCGAGCTCGCGGTGCGACTGGCTCTCGGTGGTGCGCGCGCCGATCGCGCCCCAGGCGATCAGGTCGGCGATGTACTGCGGGGTGATCATGTCGAGGAACTCGGTGCCGGCGGGCAGGCCGATCTCGTTCACCTCCCACAGCAGCTTGCGTGCCAGACGCACGCCGTCGTTGATGCGGAAGCTGTTGTCCAGCCCGGGATCGTTGATCAGGCCCTTCCAGCCCACGGTGGTGCGCGGCTTCTCGAAATACACCCGCATCACGATCAGCAGGTCGTCCTTGACGCGCTCGGCCTCGGCCTTGAGCTTGTGCGCATACTCCAGCGCCGCCTTGGCATCGTGGATCGAGCACGGGCCGATCACCACCAGCAGACGATCGTCGGCGCCGTACAGGATGCGATGGATCGCCTGGCGCGCCTCGTAGGCAACCTCGGCCGCCTTCGGCGTGGCAGGGTATTCACGCAGCACGTGCGCGGGCGGCACGAGCTCCTTGATCTCCTGGATGCGGACGTCGTCGATGTGGAGTTTGATGGAGGCGGACATGCGAGGCTCTTTCTCGGATCTTTGCTGGGATGCCTGATTCTAGCGGAAAGGCGAGCATGGCTGGACGCAATGCAGACTATAGGCCGGATGGGATGAACCGATCGGCGCGGCGCGCGTCTGTTCGTACACTGCCGCCCGCCGCGCACCACCGAATCCTCCGTTCCAGACGAGTCCGCAATCATGCTGATCCACAAGCCCGCCGACGTCCCGCCCTCCGAAATCACCCCGCGCAGCCTGTTCGAGCGCCGTCGCAACTTCCTCGCGCGCAGCGGCACCGGGCTGGTGGCGGGCGCGGCGCTGTGGCACGGCCTGCCCGGCGCCGCGCGCGCATCGACCCGGCTGCAGACCGTGCCCTCGGCACTGAGCACGACCGAACCGCTCAGCGAGCGCGACGCGGTCACCGGCTACAACAACTTCTACGAGTTCGGCACCGACAAGGCCGATCCGGCGCGCAACGCCCACAAGATGGAGGTGCGCCCGTGGACGGTGCGTGTCGAGGGCCTGGTCGGCAAGCCGCGCCGCTTCGACATCGACGAGCTGCTGCGCCTGGCACCGCTGGAAGAACGCATCTACCGCCTGCGCTGCGTCGAAGGCTGGTCCATGGTGGTGCCCTGGGTGGGCTTCCCGCTCGCCGCGCTGCTGAAGGAGGTCGAGCCCCTGGGCAGCGCCAAGTACGTCGAGTTCGTCACCCACTACGATCCGAAGATCATGATCCGCGACGTGCTCGACTGGCCCTACACCGAGGGCCTGCGCCTGGACGAGGCCTTGCACCCGCTGACCCTGCTCGCGGTGGGCGTGTACGGCGAGGCGCTGCCCAAGCAGAACGGCGCGCCGCTGCGCCTGGTGGTGCCGTGGAAATACGGCTTCAAGAGCGCCAAGTCGATCGTCACCATCCGCCTGACCGAGAAGGAGCCGGCGACCGCGTGGAACAAGTTCGCGCCGCAGGAGTACGGGTTCTACTCCAACGTGAACCCCGAGGTGCGCCATCCGCGCTGGAGCCAGGCTACCGAGCGCCGCATCGGCGAGCTGCGCAAGCGCCCGACGCAGATGTTCAACGGCTATGCGGAGCAGGTCGCGAGCCTGTACCAGGGCATGGACCTGAAGAAGTTCTACTGAGCACTGCATCCCGCCGACCGCAACGATGAATCTTTCCCTCAG
>JAKJFB010000630.1 GCA_022705125.1 Pseudomonadota bacterium | reverse complement strand
GGCGCGGCGCGCGAAGATCTGCAGGATCACCTCAGTGCGGTCCAGCACGCGCACGCCCAGCGCCTTGGCGAGGTTGTAGGCCTGAAAGGCATTGAGCTCGTTGTCGACGATCACCGTGTTCGCGCCGGTCTCGGCGACCAGCGTCTTAAGGTCCTCGACCTTGCCGGAACCGATCAGGGTGCCGCCGTCGGGTTTGTCGCGATGCTGGGTCAACTGGCCGGCGACCTCCAGTCCGGCGGTGTCGGCGAGGCGCCCCAATTCGAGCAGCGAGTCGGCGGCCTCCAGCGCGTCCATGCGGGCGTGCACGACCTGAACCAGGACGGCGCGCTCAATGAGTTTCGTTTCGTGGAGTTTTGTGAGCGCAACGTGCATGCATGCAACACCGATAGAAGGTGGACGGTCAGTCCTTCGCGTTCGGTGCCCAGTGGGCGAGCACGGCGTCGGCAATGGCGCGGGACAGCTCTTTCGCGATGCGCGGGCCGGCATCCTGCATGCCGGTCAGCATGTCGCCGTGCGTGAGAAAGGTGGTGTTGGCCTTGACCGGCAGGCCGTCGATCAACAGCTTGCCGGTGCCGCGCTCGACGAGCGTGATCTCGGCCACAAGCGCGTAGCGGTACTCCGAGGTGCGCGAGCCGAAGCTACGGTCGTAGTTGAGCGACTGCAGGTCGGACTTGACCAGCTTGCCGAGCAGCTTGACCGAGGCGTCTTCCAGCGAGGCGATCTTAAAGGTGCCCTCGCGCTGGAACTCGCGCAGCACATACTGGGTGACGGTGGCGTCGATCTCGGGGAAGCCCGAGGCATTCTCGAAAACCGGCACCGCGATGGTGCGCAGCTCGTCGGGCACGGTGGAGCCGACCCGATACGAGGCGCAGCCTGCGGCCAGAAAAAGGGAGAGTGAACCGAGAGCCAGGCGACCGGCAACCCACGTTTTCTTCATTTCAAACATAATGACCTCCAACGGTTAACGTAACGGGGCCGCGCCCTGTTCGAGCTGCGTGAGGCGCTCGCGGACCTGCGCGGCGTGACGAGAGTCAGAGAACTCAGAGAGAAAACGGCGGTAGGCGGCCTTGGCGGCTTCGGCATTGCGCTGCTTGGTGTCGTAAAAGACCGCCTGCTGGTAGTTCTGCTCGATCAGCAGCGCGGTCAGCTCATTGAGCCAAGCCGTCATCTGCGCCTTCTGGGGATGGGTCGGCATGCGGGCGAGCGCGGCCTTGATGAAGGCGATCGCCTCGCGGCAGCGCGGCTCGTTGTAGCTGTGTTTGACGGCGAGCTCATGCCGGCACTGCGCGGCAAGATAGGCGGCGGTGACCGCCTGGGGCGCCTGCGGGAAGCGGTTGAGGAGGCCCTCGTAGACGGCGATCGCCTCTTGCAGCTCCTTTTCGGAAACCCGGATGCTGCCGATGACCAGCATGATCTCCGGTGCCTGCGCGCCGCGCGGGGCGTTGCGCACGATCTGCTCGAAACGCTCGCGGATCGCGTCCGTCCCGCTCAGGGACCAGCCGAACATGCTGGTGTTGTTGTGCAGCAGATGGTTGGCGATGCGGAACTGGCGGTCGAGCACTTCTTGGTACGGACAGTGCCCGGCGTAGTGGGTGATCAGGTACTGATACTCGTCGAACGCCTTCTCGAATTTCTGCTGCCGTTCCCGGAGTTGGGCCAGCGCATATTGGGCCTGGGCCGCCTCCGGGGCGGTCGGCCATTCGCGGATCAGCGCTTCATAGGCCTTGCGCGCGGCGCGGTCGCGCCCCAGCGCCTCATTCTTCTCCGCGATCTGGAGCTGGGCGGCCGGCGTTTCGGCGTCCACCGAAAACCAGAACGACTTTGTTTTCTGCAGGATGCGCGAGTCTTCATCAAGCGCATCGAACCCTTCGAAATGATCGGAGGCGTAGCCTCGCGTCCCGCCCGGCCGCCCGGTCTGCGCCAAAGCCGCCAGGACAGACGTCATCGCGATGAGTGCCGCGGAGCCGATGGTTGTCACCTGTTTCT
>JAKJFB010000062.1 GCA_022705125.1 Pseudomonadota bacterium | reverse complement strand
TCGAGATCCGCAACGTCGGCCACTCGCTCAAGCCCGTGGCCGAGCTCGGCATTCCGGGCTCACGGCTGCGCAACCCCACCCTGTCCGCCGTGCTCCACGACCTGAACCTGGCCGAAGCCAAAGGCACCGGCATCCGCAGCATGCGCCGGCTGGCCGCCGAGGCCGGGCTGACGCTGCCCGAGTTTCACTCCAGCCGCGAGTCGGACGAGTTCCGCGTCACGCTCTTCCTGCACAACCTGCTCACAGAGGACGACCATGCCTGGCTGCGCTCGCTGAGCAGCGAGCCGCTGGATGCCGACGAAACCAAGGTGCTGATTTACGCTCGCGCCACCGGTGCGGTGGACAACACGGCGTGCCGCGACTTCAGCGGGCTGGACACGCTGACCGCCAGCCGCGTGCTGCGCCGCCTGCGAGACAAGGGTTTGCTGGAAAAACATGGAGGCGGCAGCCACACGTATTACGAACTGGCCAGCCCAACAATCCCCACGCCGCTTGCAATCCCCCCAAGCTCAAGTGCGCCAGCAGGGGAGGCTTGCAACCCAAAGCATGCAACCTTGCCTCTCGAGCTTGCAACCTTGCTTGCAACCCTACAGGGCCGCGTCAGCACGGAAGCCTTGCGTGGAGGCATTGTGCGCCTGTGCGCATGGCAGGCTTTGGGCGTGGACCAGCTTGCAAGTTTTCTGAACAAAGACCGGCACTACTTGCGCAACAAGCACCTGATTCCAATGGTGCGAGAGGGGCAGCTGCGCTTTCGCTACCCCGAAAGCGCTAAACACCCGCACCAGGCCTATGTCGCCGCCGGCGCGGAGGACAGGAACAATGGCTGAGAAGCAACTGAAGCCCGGCTGGAAGGTGTGGCGCTTTGACCAGATCGCCACCAACGTCAACGAGCGGGTCGACAACCCTTCCGAATCCGGCATGGAGCATTACGTCGGCCTCGAGCACCTCGATTCCGATTCGCTGAAGATCCGGCGCTGGGGCAGTCCGGACGACGTCGAGGCGACCAAGCTCGTCTTCCGCAAGGGCGACATCATTTTCGGACGCCGCCGGGCGTATCAGCGCAAGCTCGGGGTAGCGGAGTTCGACGGTATCTGTTCGGCGCATGCCATGGTGCTGCGGGCGAAGCCAGAGGTCGTGTTGCCGGAGTTCCTGCCGTTCTTCATGCAGAGCGACGTGTTCATGAACCGGGCGGTGGAGATCTCGGTTGGATCGTTGTCCCCGACAATCAACTGGAAGACATTGGCGGTCCAGGAGTTTGCGCTGCCATCACTTGATGCTCAGGGTGCAATAGTTGAATTACTCAACGCGTGCGCGGAAAGTACCCGGCGTTCGGAAGATGCACTTAACGCCGCAAGGCATGTCCTCCAAGCGTACAAAGACACTCTGGTTGGCAGAGCAGGGCCCGGCAAGTCAGAGAGTTGCCTATTGAGCGGCCTGTTGCTTCAGTCTCCAGAGAGTGGATGCAGTGCGCCACCGCGGGACGCAGTTACCGGCCACTTTGTGTTGGGCTTGGCATCATTGTCCCGCACCGGATACGTGTCGGGAGACTTCAAATCAGTTGAGCCGACCAGCAGAATGCTCGCTGCGAGGCTTGCTGTCGGCGACCTCCTGATATCTCGATCGAATACAGCAGATCGTGTCGGATACGTGGGGATCTTCACTGACGAACGAAATGACGTTTCTTTCCCCGACACAATGATGCGGTTGAAGCCGAACCCTTTCCTGATCGATCCTCGCTACCTCGAAGCATTGATGCAAGCGACTCCCGCACGGGAATATCTCATGAGGATTGCTGCAGGAACGAGCGCGAGCATGAAGAAGATAAATCGCGCCAATCTGCTCAATATGCCACTGAGGGTGCCACCGCTTGAGGACCAGCGAGTGTTTCTGGCAACTCTGGGTACGCTCAGGAAAGCTATGAATGCGCAGTTGGAACGACTCGAGACGGCGCGTAGTTTTGCGAGAAAAGCTGCGGCAACGGCGCTGGATGGAGGTTAGATGTTCACTGAATCCAACACCGTCGAGGCCTACCTGTCCGACCTCCTGGCGGACTTAGGCAACCCCCTCGCTAATAAGGCCGAAGAGCCCTCTCCCAACTACCTCCGCAAGCCAAGGCGCACTGGTTGGCACTTCGCAGCCCCCGCCGACATCCCCCGCCAGCCGCATGAGCTCCTCGTCGAACCCTGGCTGCGCGACGCCCTCATCCGCCTCAACCCCGAAATCGCGGCCCGGCCCGATCTGGCCGACGAAGTCCTCTACAAGCTGCGCGCCATCGTGCTGTCGGTGCGTTCCGACGGCCTGATCCGCGCCAACGAGGAAATGGCCGCCTGGATGCGCGGCGAACGCTCGATGCCGTTCGGGCCGAACAACGAGCATGTGCCGGTGCGGCTGATCGACTTCGACGACCCGGCGTGCAACGACTTCGTCCTTACCCGTCAATTCACTTTCCGCGCCGGCTCCGCCGAGCGTCGGGCCGATCTGGTGCTGCTGGTCAATGGCCTGCCGCTGGTGCTGATCGAGGCCAAGACGCCGGTGAAGAAGTGCATCAGCTGGGTCGACGGCGCGCTGCAGGTGCATGAGGACTACGAGAAGTTCGTCCCCGAGCTGTTCGTCTGCAACGTGTTCTCGGTGGCGACCGAGGGCAAGGAGTTCCGCTACGGCTCGATCGGCCTGCCGGTGAAGGACTGGGGGCCGTGGAACCTGGATGGCGGGGCGGACGATGCGCGCGGCCAGACGCATCCGCTGAAGTCGCTGCGGCAGTCGGTCGAAAGCATGCTGCGTCCGCAGGTGGTGCTCGACATTCTCGCCAGCTTCACGCTGTTCGCTACCGACAAGAAGAAGCGCCGCATCAAGATCATCTGCCGCTACCAGCAATACGAGGCGGCCAACAAGATCGTCGAGCGCGTGCTGGCGGGCCAGCCGAAGAAGGGCCTGATCTGGCATTTCCAGGGTTCGGGCAAGTCGCTGCTGATGGTGTTCGCGGCGCAGAAGCTGCGCATGCACCCGCGGCTGAAGAACCCCACGGTGCTGATCGTGGTGGACCGCATCGACCTTGATACCCAGATCACCGGCACCTTCACCGGCGCCGACATCCCCAACCTGGAAAAGGCCGACTCGCGCGAGAAGCTGCAGCAACTGCTGGCGCAGGACGTGCGCAAGATCATCATCACGACGATCTTCAAGTTCGGCGAGACGCCAAACGGGAAAGCCGGGGCGCTGAACGAGCGCAGCAACATCATCGCCCTGGTCGACGAGGCGCACCGCACCCAGGAAGGCGACCTCGGCCGCAAGATGCGCGAGGCGCTGCCCAATGCCTTCCTGTTCGGCCTCACCGGCACGCCGATCAACCGCGCCGACCGCAACACCTTCTACGCCTTCGGTGCCGACGAGGACGAGAAGGGCTACCTGAGCCGCTACGGCTTCGAGGAGTCGATCCGCGACGGCGCCACGCTGCGGCTGCACTTCGAGCCGCGGCTGGTGGACCTGCACATCGACAAGGCCGCGATCGACGAGGCCTACAAGGACCTGACCGGCGGCCTGTCCGACCTCGACCGCGACAACCTCGCCAAGACCGCAGCCAAGATGGCGGTGCTGGTGAAGACGCCCGAGCGCATCCGCCGCATCTGCGAGGACATCGTCCAGCACTACCAGAGCAAGGTCGAGCCCAACGGCTTCAAGGGCCAGGTCGTCACCTTCGATCGCGAGTCCTGCCTGCTGTTCAAGGCCGAGCTCGACAAGCTGCTGCCGGCCGAGGCGACCGACATCGTCATGTCGGTGCAGCCGGGCGACCGCAAGGAGCGTCCCGAATACGCCCGCTACGACCGCAGCCGCGACGAGGAAGAGCGCCTGCTCGACCGCTTCCGCGACCCGGCCGACCCGCTCAAGCTGATCATCGTCACCGCCAAGCTGCTCACCGGCTTCGACGCCCCCATCCTGCAGGCGATTTACCTCGACAAGCCGCTGCGCGACCACACGCTGCTGCAGGCGATCTGCCGGGTGAACCGTACCTATTCCGAGCAGAAGACGCACGGCCTCGTCGTCGATTACCTGGGCATCTTCGACGACGTGGCTGCCGCCCTGGAGTTCGACGACCAGAGCGTGAAGCAGGTCATCAGCAACATCCAGGAGCTGAAGGACAAGCTGCCCGAGGCAATGCAGAAATGCCTCGCCTTTTTCCCCGGCGTCGACCGCAGCCAGCAAGGCTACGAAGGCTTGATCGCCGCCCAGCAGTGCCTGCCGAACAACGACACCCGCGACGCCTTCGCCGCGGAATACAGCGTGCTCGCGCGCATCTGGGAAGCACTGTCGCCCGACCCGCTGCTTGGACAGTACGAGACCGACTACAAGTGGCTGTCGCAGATCTACCAGTCGGTGCAGCCGTCGAGCGGCCACGGCAAGCTGATCTGGCATTCGCTCGGCGCCAAGACCATCGAGCTGATCCACCAGAACGTGCATGTCGACGCCATCCGCGACGACCTCGACACCTTGGTGCTCGACGCCGACCTGCTCGAGGCCGTGCTGTCGAACCCTGACCCGAAGAAGGCGAAGGAACTCGAGATCAAGCTCAACCGCCGGCTGCGCAAGCACCAGGGCAATCCGAAGTTCAAGGATCTATCCGAGCGGCTGGATGCGCTCAAGGAGCGCTTCGAGTCCGGCCAGATCAACAGCGTCGACTTCCTCAAGCAGCTGCTGCAGATCGCCAAGGAAACCCTGCAGGCTGAAAGGGAGACCCCTCCCGAGGAAGACGAGGACCGCGGCAAGGCCGCGCTGACCGCGCTATTCAACGAGGTGAAGACCCCCGAGACGCCGATCATCGTCGAGCGCGTGGTGACGGACATCGACGAGATCGTGCGCCTGGTGCGCTTCCCGGGATGGCAGGGGACGCAGGCGGGGGAACGGGAGGTGAAGAAGGCGCTGCGGAAGGCCTTGTTCAAGTACAAGCTGCACGCGGACGAGGAGCTGTTCGAGAAGGCGTTCAGTTATATCCGGCAGTATTACTGAGCGACCCGAGCATCAACGGGCAAAACGACACATGACCACGCAGACCCATTTCAGCCTTCTGCCGCCCGTTACACCCCGGATTGACAACGCGCGCCAGCGCGGAGTATCAGTCACTCCCCCTGCAGCAAGCGATCCGCACAACCGTCAGTCTCGACGCGAGAAGACCCGATGACCGCAGCACAACCCAAGAATCCGCTCCATGGCCTGACGCTCGAACGGATCGTGACCGACCTGGTCGCCTGCTTCGGCTGGGCGGGCCTGGGGCGGCGGATCGACATCCGCTGCTTCAACCACGAACCGAGCATCGCCTCGAGCCTCAAGTTCCTGCGTCGCACGCCGTGGGCGCGCGAGCAGGTGGAGGCGCTGTATCTCGATACCCTGCGTGCGGCCGCCCGGCCGGGCGCGGCAACGGACCCCGACACCCCGCGGAGCACCCCGAACACGTGAAGACCCCGAGCAGAATTGAACCGCTGGTGGCCGACGGCCTCGTCGACCACGTCCTGCGCCAGCTCATGAGCGGCAAGGAGGCCATGGTCTATGTCGTGCAGTGCGGCGACGAGCTGCGCTGCGCCAAGGTGTACAAGGAGGCCAACAAGCGCGGCTTCCACAAGGCGGCCGACTACACCGAGGGGCGCAAGGTCAAGAACAGCCGTCAGGCGCGCGCGATGGCCAAGGGCTCGCGCTACGGCCGCCAGGAGCAGGAGGCGGCGTGGCAGCACGCCGAGGTCGACGCGCTGCGGCGGCTCGCCGCGGCCGGGGTGCGCGTGCCCGTGCCCTACGACTTCCACGAGGGCGTGCTGCTGATGGAGCTGGTGGCCGACGAGGACGGCGAGCCGGCGCCGCGGCTCAACGATGTGGTGCTCGACGAGGCGGATGCGCGGCGCTTCCATGCCGAGCTGGTGCGCCAGGTCGTGCGCATGCTGTGCGCCGGCATCGTCCATGGGGATCTGTCGGAATACAACGTGCTGGTCGATCGCGACGGGCCGGTGATCATCGACCTGCCGCAGGCGGTGGATGCGGCGGCCAACAACAACGCCCGCGCCATGCTCGAGCGCGATGTCGGCAACCTCGCCGCCTACTTCGGGCAGTTCGCCCCCGACCTGCTCGACACCGCGTATGGCAAGGAGATCTGGGCCTTGTACGAGTCGGGCAAGCTGCAGCCCGAGAGCGCGCTCACCGGGGTCTTCGAGGTGGAGGCCGGGCACGCCGATGTCGATGAGGTGATGCAGGTGATCGAGGCGGCGCGTCGTGAGGAGGCCGCGCGCCAGGCGGGCCGGGCAGAGGCCGCCGGCCAGCGCTGAGCGGCGAGGCGGACTCCGATGCGCGCTTGCCCGGGCGTCTCGCCCGACGGGGTCGAGTGCGATCGGCCGATCCGATGTTCCATTGGTCGGTCCGGATCGTCGGTGACGTGCGTCGCAGACTCGACAGCATTCGTACGCGCGCGGACCGCGCGCAGGCTGCCCGGCTCGAGGGCTGGCTGGGGGCGGTGCTTGCCGACCGCTCGGACCGGAGTCCGGGTTTCGACCTCGACTGCGCTCAGGTGTGGGGGAGGCGCGTGTCGCCCGGCCCCCGCCGTGGCAGAGGCGGCGCCACGAGGCGTCGCGCCCGGCCGTCACCGACCGCGCCGAAGCGCTCGTCGCCGCGCTCCCACGCGGCCTGCGCCTGCGCGATGTCGGCTCTGCTGAAGCCGACGAAGTTCCACCACATCTGCACCGGTTCGTCGAACGGCTCGCCACCCAGGAACAGCACCCGCGCGCCTGCGGGCAGGGCCAGGTGCAGCTCGCCGCGTCCTTTGCCGAGGTAGGCGAGCTCGTCTGTACGGATCGTCTCGCCGTCGATCTTCAGATCGCCCACGAGCGCCATCAGCCCGTACTCGAAACTGGGGTCGAGCGCGAGCGTGAGCGCGCTCGCCTCGTCGCAGGCGATGTCGATGCCGACCAGCGCGGAGTGGATGCGCGCCGGCGCGGTCCGTTGGCCGTAGCGGCCGGCGAGCAGGGTGAGTTCGGCGCCGCCTTCGCGCCATTGCGGCAGCGTGGGGTAGTGGTCGAAGGCCGGGGCGCAATCCTGGTGCTCCGGCGGCAGGGCGATCCACAGTTGCGCGGCGTGCAGCCGCACGCCGTCGTGCAGCGAATCCTCGGTATGGGTGATGCCGTGGCCTGCGGTCATCAGGTTGACCTGTCCCGGGCGGATGAGCTGCTCGTTGCCCAGGCTGTCGCGGTGCAGCACCTCGCCCTCGATCAGCCAGGTGAAGGTCTGCAGGCCGATATGCGGATGCGCGCCGACGTGCAGGCCCTTGCCGGGCTCGAAGTGCACCGGCCCGGCGTGGTCGAGGAAGCACCACGCCCCAACCATGCGCTGCTGGCGATTGGGGAGGGTGCGGCGGACGCGCATGCCGTCGCCGAGGTCGGCGCTGCGGGGCTGGATGCGGACGAGCGGGTTCATGGTCTGTGTCCTCGTGGGGCTGCTGCCTTGGGCGTCGTGGGGATTCCCCGTGGAGAGATTCTTGCGGCGCGTCGACCGCGGTGGGCTGTTCGGGTGCCGAGTCCCGGCGGGGTTCTTCAGTACAATGACCAGAGGCTCGACAGATCGATGTGTCGAGGCGCCGCTCGCTGGAAAAGTGGACAGCGCGTGACGAGATCGACGAATGAGGATTTCGATGAATTGGATCATGGCAGTGTCGATCGGTTTCTGTGTCCTCCTTTCGAGTGGCACGGCCATGGCCGCGGGCGCCGGACAGGAAGGGGGGATGGCGAGCGTGCAGGCGCCCGCGCAGCAGCAGGAGAAGAAGGAAGGCGCGAAGACGGCAGTGACTGAGGCGGACCCCGGCAATCGAGCTTCGTTGCTGTATATCGTGCTGATCGGTGGGGTGATGGTCGTGGCCATGAAGATGGCGATCGCTTACGGCAAGAAGAAGCTGGACGAGGAGCGCGAGGCCGCCCGAGAGAAAGCTGCGCGTGAGGAGCGACAGAACAAGTCGCAAGCGCAGGGGTGAGGCAGGCGGGGCCCTGCGTTTGAAAACGCGGAATCGATCCCCAGTTAGAAACGATTGGCCATCCTGGCCACCCACCCCCAGGAACTTCCGGAGACCATGTGATGGGCTGCTGCGGCCGCGCGAGATTCGCCTTGTGCATCGACCAGGCACATGCCTGGCCCCGGCCTCGATAGCGCCTTGCCGGCGCGGATCGGCAGGCCGGGGTCGGTGGAGTGTCTTTTCCTCTCGTCTCGAAGGTCCTGCCATGGTTCGCGCGCTGTACTCCCGCGCCGGCTCGCATGCCGGCGTCGGTCTCCTCCTCCTGGTGTTGTTCTTCCTGTATGCCGAGCGGGCGTTCGGGTTGCTGCCGGCCGATCATGCCGTGCAGGCCTGGCTCGATCCGGTGCGCAATGCGGCGCTCGCGCTCGCCCTGTTCACCGGCGCGCATCTGCTGCACGCGCTCGCGTCGGCGCGGCTGTCGCAGCGGCGCAAGGGGCGCAAGCCGGTGCCCAAGGTGCTGCTGGACCTGCTGCGGGTGTTCCTGTTCGCGCTGGCGGCGCTGGGCGGGCTGTCGCTGCTGTTCCGCCAGGACCTGTCGGGGATCCTGACCGGCTCGGGCCTGGTGCTGGCGGTGCTGGGCTTCGCGATCCGCAACGTGGTGGCCGACACGCTGTCGGGGATCGCGCTCGGGATCGAGGCGCCGTTCCGCATCGGCGACTGGGTGCGCATCGAAAACCTGGCCCAGGGGCGGGTGCAGGAGATCGGCTGGCGCACGACGCGGCTGGTGACCGGGGACAGCACCTACGTGATCCTGCCCAACAGCCAGATCTCGCGGCAGCGGATCACCAATTTCAGCGCGCCGAAGAAGGAATATCGCGACCATGCCGAGCTCACCCTGCCGGTCGCGCTGCCGGTGGCCGAGGCGCGGGAGCTGATGCGCGCGGCGCTGACGCATGCGGCGAGCATCGCCGAGGACAAGCCGCCCGAGGTGCAGCTGGTGTCCTATGGCCCTGGGGGCATCACCTATCGGGTGAAGTACTGGGTGCCGCAGCACGACCGCGAGCCGGTCTGCCGCGACGAGGTGCTCGGGCTCGTCGATGCGGCGCTGCGTGCGCGCGGGGTCGTGCTGGCGCAGCCGCTGGCGGTGTCCGCGTGCCAACATGCGGAAGCCGCGTCCTAGGAACAGGCTTGCCTGCGCGGCTCGTCGGGGCGGGGTGTGGCGCTGTCGGTCTTTTTTACACTCGGAGACGGGTGTCGACGGAAGTCGTCGATAAATCAGCGGCTTACGGTTTGGTTCGGTTCTTGCTTGAGTCTTTTCGGGGAGTGTTGGATACCGGGGAGGAGCGAATCATGAGGCAGGCTTGCGCATCGATCCTTGCAACTGCGGCGCTGGTCACGGCGCTCGGTTCCGGCACGGCAGAGGCGGCCGTGCTCGATGTCACGGTTCGCGGCAGCGACGCGATCTTCCTGGCGGGGAGAACGGACATCACGATTCCGCTGGCGTCTGCGCCTTGGAGCTCTCCCACCGGCATGCAACGCCACGGGGGGGCGACGCCCGAGGAGATCCAGGAGACCTTCCCGCCATACCTCGGCGTGGCTGCGGGCGACGTCATCCGCCTCGCGGATCCCTCGATCGGCGGCATCAGCTACTTCAACGGGGTCGGTGCGCCGTTCTATGGCCCCGAGGGCAACAACGCCGATTGCGCGGGGTCGAGCTGCAGCGATCTCTCGTCCTTCGGCGGCATCAGTGGCTACTTCGGTCCCGAGGGGGCACTCGTCGGCGTCTTCCTGGACAACAGCATCCCCAGCGCTGGCGCACCCGCGCGCCTCGACTTCAGCACGACCGGCCTGGGCCGCAACTTCACGACACTGAGCCCCGGGCTCGGGCAGATCTTCTATATCGGCAACGGCGTGACCACGTCCTCGATTTTCCAGGAGTTCATCGCGCCGAGCGGCGCCACGAGGCTGTTCCTGGGGATCCCGGACGGCTTCGGCTTCGATGGCGTGCCCGGTGCCTACGACGACAACGATGGCGCCTACCGCGTCCGCATCGGCGTCAACGAGGTGCCCACCGTGCCGGAGCCGGGCGTGCTCGCGCTCCTCGGGCTGGGCCTCGTCGGCCTTGCCGCCGCGCGCCTGCGCACTCCTCAAGGGAGCAAGGTGCCGGGCTGAGCACGCCGCCGCGCCGGCTTCGCCACGGGCTCGGCGCCCTTGGCGAAGCCGGCGGGTTTCGTGTGCTCCGGAGCGCTTTCAGTCGTGTAGCGGCGCGACCATCACGCGGTTGCGGCCGGCCTGCTTGGCTTGATACATCGCGCCGTCGGCGCGCTTCAGCGCGCTCTCCAGGCTTTCGCCCTCGGCCAGGCGGGTGACGCCGGCGCTGAAGGTGATCACGATCTTCTGCATTTCGGCCATGAAGAATTCGCGGGTGAGCTCGCGCTGCAGGCGCACGAGCGCCTGTTGGGCGTCGGTGTCGCCGGTCTCGGGCAGCAGGATGACGAACTCCTCGCCACCATAGCGGGCGAGCACGTCCTGGGGGCGCAGGTGCTGGCGCACGACCTTGGCGAGGTGTACCAGGGCGTCGTCGCCACCTTTGTGGCCGAGGCTGTCGTTGAGCTTCTTGAAGTGGTCGATGTCGAGCAGCGCGACGGCGAGCCGGGTGCCGCGGCGCTGGGCGCGTGCGGATTCGGTCTGGAACATCTCCTCGAGGCCGCGGCGGTTGAGGGCGCCGGTGAGCTGGTCGTGGCGCATCAGGCGGCTGGCCTCCTCGAGCTCGCTCTGCAGCGCGACGATGCGCTCCTGCGCTTCGGCGGCCTGCCCGCGGGCGACGATGAGCTCGTCGCGTGAGCGGCGCGCCTCGTCCTGGATGCTGCGCGTCTCGGTCATGACCTCGTCGAGCAGGGGGCCGATCTCGGTGATGTCGTTGGCCTGGGCGATGCGCTGGGCGCATTGGCCGATGCGGTCGTGGTAGGCGCCGGTCGATTCGGAGAAGCGCGCGAGCTGGTCGACGAAGCCGGCGAGCATGTCGCGCAGGTGGCGCTGGGACTGGGCCAGGGTGTGCTTGAGCTGGCCCTGCTTGAAGATGAGCTCCTTGAGCCGGCGGCCAGCGTCGTCCAGCTT
>JAKJFB010000629.1 GCA_022705125.1 Pseudomonadota bacterium | reverse complement strand
CGTAGAAGTCGCGCCCGCCGCGCTCCTCTCCGCCGAAGTGGTCGGGCTGCGGATTGCCGGTGGGCAGGTAGATGATGCCGCGCTCGCGGTCCGCCGACATCGCGCCCCAGACGTTCGGCGTGCCGCGCGTGAACGTGGCACCAGCCGCCGCGTCCGCGGCGCTGACCGGTGTCACGCCCGGGGGCACGGGATCGAAGGCCCAGACCAGCTTGCCGCTGCGCACATCGAAGGCGCGCACCACGCCGGGCGGCGCGTCGACGCGCTGGCCGTCCTGCACGAAGGCGCCCGTCACCACCAGGTTCCCGAGCACCAGCGGCGCCGAGGTCACGTAGTACTCGCCGGTACGCACATCGCCGAGGTTGTCACGCAGGTTCACCGCGCCGTTGCTGCCGAACTCGGTGCAGGCCTGGCCGGTGGCGGCATCCAGCGCGATGAGCCTGGCATCGAGCGTGGCGCTGAGGATACGCCGCGAGCACACGCCGGCAGCGCCGCCGTCCCAGTACGCCACGCCGCGGCAGGTCGGCGTGTAGACACCGGTGAGATCCACCTGCGGGTCGTGCACCCAGCGCTCGGTGCCGGTCGCGGCGTCGAGCGCGATCACGCGATTGTATGGCGAGCACAGGTACATGGTGTCGCCGATCACCAGCGGCGTGGCCTGGAAAGCCGTGGGACCGTGCTTGTCGGTGCCGCTGGAGACGTCTCCGGTACGATAGGTCCACGCCACCTCGAGCGCCCCGACGTTGCCGGGCGTGATCTGCGTCAGCGGCGAGAAGCGCTGGCCGTCCACGTCGCCGCCCACCGCAGGCCATTGCGCGACGGGGCCGCCCGGCGCCGGCGGCTCCCTGGGCTCGCAGCCCGCCAGCGCGAGCACCATGCCAGCCAACAGGCATCCACGCAGGCTGGCGGCAACAGGATCTGGCGATCTTTTCGGGTGCATGCGTTGGCGTCCGGGGCGTGCGGCGACAGGAGTTGGTGCCACGGATGTTACAAATATTAGATTTGTCCTACAATGTTTTTTCTTCAGCGAAGGAGAGCGACATGAGCAGGACCAACGTGGGTTTCATCGGTCTGGGCAACATCGGCCAGCCGATGGCGAAGAACCTCGTCAACGATGCGTTCGACGCCTGGATGTACGACGTGTCCGAGAAGGCCCTCGCCGAGCTCGTCGCGCTCGGGGCACGCGCCTCCACCCCCGCGGAGATCGCGCGCAACTGCCCCCTGATCGGCATCTGCGTGCGCGACGACAAGGACGTGGATTCGCTGTTCTACGGCGACGATGGCATGCTCGCGCACGCCGCGAAGGACACCGTGATCGCGATCCACAGCACTGTCACGCAAGCGGGGCTGGCGCGCTGGGCGCAGGATGCCGCGGCTCGCGGCGTGCACGTGATCGACGCGCCCATAACGCGCGGCAACGGCGGCATGGAGCCGCGCTTCGTCTGCTTCCTGGTCGGCGGCGAGCCGGAGATCGTCGCGCGCGCCCGCCCGCTGCTCGACCCGTCCGCCGAGAACATCATCCACGCCGGGCCGCTCGGCGCAGGCATGGCGCTGAAGCTCTGCAACAACCTGATCACCAACGTCGAGTACCTCGCGGTGAGCGAGGCCTGGGCGCTGGCGGAGCGCTGCGGACTGAAGATCGAGGTGCTGCGCGAACTCGGCAAGGCCAACAACGTGATCAACGACCGCATGTACGCCTTCCTCAGCGGCCGCAACACCGTCGCGGCGATGGGCGACACGGCGCTGATGGACCAGCACTTCGGCACCTTCGGCAGGCTGGCCGAGAAGGACCTGGATGCGGCGCTCGAGAGCGCGCGCGACCACGGCATCGAGCTGCCCGGCACCCGCTACGCGCGCGCCGTGATCAATGCCGTGTACACGAAAAAGCCGTACTGAGCCCGGAGCCTCCGCATGCAGTCGAACCTGAACGATCGCGTCTACATCGTCACCGGCGGCTCGCGCGGCTTCGGCCTCGCGATCGCCGCGGCGCTGGT
>JAKJFB010000628.1 GCA_022705125.1 Pseudomonadota bacterium | reverse complement strand
CAGCTTCGCTGGGTGAAGACCTGGAGGCCCACGAAGGGCTGGCAGGTCGGGCTCAGGAAGCGCGTTCCGCTGGGCCTGCAGCGCGGCGCGGGCCAGTTGCCCGCGCAAGTGACGCGCCATGACGGGGAGCAGATCGTGGACCTGTGGGCGCGCTACGTGGGTTCGTTGAGCCGGGGGCCGATGACGCTGCTGCACGGCGACGCGCACATCGGCAACACCTACGTGTTGCCCGACGGCGAGGTGGGTTTCCTCGACTGGCAGGTGGTGCGCCGCGGCGGCTGGTCGCAGGACGTGGGTTATTTCCTGGTCGGTGCGCTCACCGAGGAAGACCGTCGCGGCCACGAAGCGGCCTTGCTCGAGGAATACCGCGGGGCGCTGCAGGTTCCTGCCAGCGAGCGTCCCTCCGCCGCCCAAGCCTGGCTGCAATACCGCGCCACGCCGGCTTACGGCATGCCGGTCTGGCTCTCCACGCTCGGCAGCGACGGTTACCAGTCGCGCGAGGTTTCGCTCGCGCTGGCGCGCCGGTATTCGTCCGCGTTCGCGGAGCTTGAAACCCCCTCGGCGCTGGCTAGCATAGGTGCCTGATCAAGCGGGCGTAACGGCAAGGGCGGACAATGGAGTCGGACAGCAATATCGAGGCGCTGCGCGCGCAGGTCAGGGCGTGGCTCGCGCGGAACGTGCCCGCCGGCTGGCGCGCGGCGATGACCGGATCGGCGCAGGATGTCTTCGTGCGCGCGCAGCGCGAGTGGTTCACGAAGCTGGTCGAGGCCGGCTATGCCACCCCGCACTGGCCGCAGGGCTGGCCGGGCGGCGGCCGCTCGCTGGCCGAGCAGAAAGTCATCTACGAGGAGATCGCGCGCGCCGACGCGCCGCGCCTGATCCTCTACTTCGTGTCGCTCTACCATGCCGCCTGCACGTTGATGGAATGCGGTACGCCGGCGCAACGCGACAGGTATCTGCCCGGCATCCTCGCCGGGGAGATCTGGTGCCAGGGTTTTTCCGAGCCCAATGCCGGTTCTGACCTCGCCTCGCTGAAGACGCGCGCGGAGCGCCGCGGCGACCGCTACGTGATCAACGGCCAGAAGATCTGGTCGACGATGGCGCAGTACGCGGATCGCTGCCTGCTGCTGGCGCGCAGCGGCAGGTCAGGGCCCCCGCAGGCGGGTCTCACCTACCTGTTGCTCGACATGCGCAGCAAGGGCGTGTCGGTGCGACCGATTGCGCAGATCACCGGCGACGACGAGTTCGCCGAGATCTTCTTCGACGACGTGGAAGTGCCGGTCGAGGATCTCGTCGGCGCGGAAGGCGAGGGCTGGGTGGTGGCGCAGGCCACGCTGGCCTCGGAGCGTGGGCTCACGCTGGTGGAGCTGAGCCAGCGCATGCGCTACGCGCTGCCGCTGCTCGGTGCCGCGATGCGCGATGCGGGGCGCCAGGGCGACGCGGCGCTGCGCCGCGATCTCGGGCGCGTGATGGCGAAGGTCGACGGCGCCTGCGCGCTGGCCGACTGGTACCTGCTGCGGCGCATTTCCGGCGAGGAAGCGCCGGGCGATGCCTCGATGGTCAAGCTGAACTATGCCCGCACGCTGCGCGAATTCACCTCGCTCGGGCTGCGCATCGGCGGGCTGCAGAGCCAGTACCACCGCGGCTTCATGCGCGGCGCCACGCAGGAAACCGGCAACTGGATGGTCGATTTCATGAACTCCTACAACTGGTCGATCGCCGGCGGCAGCGACGAGATCCAGCGCAACATCATCGCCGAGCGCCTGCTGCGCATGCCGCGCGAGCCCAAGACGTGGCAAGTGCCGGAGGAGCGCGCATGAACGCGGATCTCCTGGAGTTGCAGCAATCGGTGCGACAGGTGCTGGCCGGGCGCGCGGTGGCCGCGGACGAGCAGGATACCTGGCCGCTCGTGGTCGAACTGGGCTGGCTGCTGGCGGGGGTCCCCGAGGAGTTGGGCGGGCTCGGCCAGGGTCTTGCGGGCGCCCGCGTGCT
>JAKJFB010000627.1 GCA_022705125.1 Pseudomonadota bacterium | reverse complement strand
GCGCGTCGCGCTGCCGAGCTGGCGAATGATCCCGGTCTGGGCCCGCGCCTGGCAGCGAAGCGCGAGAAGCGTGCTGCCGATGAAGCGGCGAAGCCGCTGGCGCAATATCGCGCCGAGGAGCTCGACCAGATGCGCCGGAATTTCTACGGCTTCGACCCGAGTTACCACGTGGCGCGTTTCCACTTCGTGCTCAAGTCGCCGCAGTCGTGGACACCGCGGCATCTGGCGAAGCATCGCGAC
Organism: Pseudomonadota bacterium; assembly: GCA_022705125.1. The sequence continues at coordinate 1,752 of JAKJFB010000627.1, read as the reverse complement.
CTCGACTGGGTGGTGCCCGCATGAGCCGACCGAAACTGCCCGCCGTCCTCGTCATCGACGACGAGGTGCGCTCGCTCGAAGCCCTGCGACGCACGCTGGAGGAGGATTTCGAGGTCTTTACCGCCGCTGACGCCGAGTCCGCCACGACGATTCTCGAACGCGAGGCGCCGGTGGGCGGGGTACAGATCATCCTCTGCGACCAGCGCATGCCGGGAACGACCGGCGTCGAATTCCTGCGCGGCGTGCGCGACCGCTGGCCCGATTCGGTGCGCATCATCCTCTCCGGCTATACCGAATCCGAAGACATCATCGCCGGCATCAACGAGGCCGGCATCTACCAGTACCTGCTGAAGCCCTGGCAGCCGGAGCAGCTGCTGGTGACGCTGCGCAACGCACACAACGTCTGGCGCCTGCAGCAGGAAAACCAGCGCCTGTCGGTCGAGTTGCGTGCGGCCGAACCAGTGCTGAAGAAGCGCGTCGAAATGAAGTACGAGCGCGTCAAGCGCGAGTTCGGCCTCGACGGCCTGATCCGGGCACCGGGCAGCCCGCTCGATACTGTCTGCACCCTGATCGGGAAGGTGGCACCCTTCGACCTGTCGGTACTGATCAGCGGCGAATCGGGAACCGGCAAGGAGATGGTGGCGCGCGCCATCCACTACTGCAGCCGGCGGGCCGACAAGGCCTTCGTCGTCGAGAACTGCGGTGCGCTGCCCGACCAGCTGCTCGAGGCCGAACTGTTCGGCTACAAGCGCGGCGCCTTCACCGGTGCCTACGAGGACCGCGCCGGGCGCTTCCAGCAGGCCGATGGCGGCACGATCTTCCTCGACGAGATCGGCGAGACCTCGCCGGCCTTCCAGGTGAAACTGCTGCGCGTGCTGCAGGAAGGGGAGTTCCGCCCGCTCGGTGGCGCGCGACCGGTGTCGGTCGACGTGCGTGTGATTGCGGCGACCAACCGCGATCTCGAGGCCGAGGTCCGTGAGGGGCGCTTCCGCGAGGATCTCTACTACCGCCTGGCGACCGTACCGCTGCACGTGCCGCCGCTGCGCGAACGACCGATGGATATTCCGCTGCTCGCCGAGCGCCTGCTCGAGGCGTCGCAGAAAGCACTCGGAAAAAACTGCGAGGGTTTTACCGGCGAGGCCGCTGCCTGCATCGCGGCCTATCGCTGGCCGGGCAACGTGCGCGAACTGCAGAACGAGATCCTGCGCATGCTGGCGCTGGCGGAAACGCCCCGGCTCGGCGCGGAACTGCTCAGTCCGCGCGTGCTGCGCACCCCGGTCGGAGAAACGCAGGCCGCCGAGCTCTCCCTGCTCGCCGGCATGTCCGGCGGCTTGAAGGAGCGCATGGAGCAGCTCGAGGCGCAGGTGGTCAAGGAGGCGCTGATCCGCCATCGCTGGAACAAGTCGCGCGCGGCCGCCGAACTGGGCCTCTCGCGCGTCGGTTTGCGCAACAAGCTCGAACGTTACGGGCTGGAGAAAAAGTGAGGAGGCTCGCGCCATGAATGTCTTCTGGCTGCAGGCGTCCGGCTGTGGCGGTTGCACACAGTCGCTGCTCGGCGCTGACGCGCGACGCGGCGTACTGGCGCAACTGGCGGCGGCCGGTATCGAACTCGTCGCGCATCCGGCGCTGGGCGAAGCGAGCGGTGACGAGGCGCGGGCGCTGCTGGCGGCAGCGGCGGACGGTACGCTGCCGATCGACATCCTCTGCGTCGAAGGCGCGTTGCTGCGCGGACCGAATGGCAGCGGCCGCTTC
>JAKJFB010000626.1 GCA_022705125.1 Pseudomonadota bacterium | reverse complement strand
CGGCGGGCGTTTCGCGCGCAGCTTCGCGCTGCCGGAGTTCGCGGATCCCGAGCGCATCACGGCGCGGGTCGAGGATGGCGTGCTCTCGATAACCGTCGCCAAGCGTGCCGCGGGCGGCAGCCGCAGCATCGAGATCCGCGTCGGCTAGCCGGAGAACGCCGCGCTGAAGCGCGCGATGCGCCTGGCGTTGGCGCCGAGGTCGCCCTGGCCGACGCGGCTCACCGAGCGCAGGTCGATGCGCGAGCCCTCGGCGTGCGGCCTGACGCGGATCACGACGTCATCCACGAATCCGAACCAGAAGGTGGTCGCGCTGGCCTCGATCTGGCCCGCCGCGGCGTCCTGCGCGTGAATCCGCCAACCCAGGGCGTGTGCGGTGGCGGCAGCGCGCGCGAACGCCTCCGCCGGCGGCAGCGGCGAGTCCAGGGGCCCCAGTCCGGGCCAGGCGTTGCGCTGGGCGGCATCCACCTCGGGTGAGCGTGCCAGCGCGTTTGCATCCGGGCCGCGCACGGCTACGAGCGCCACGAACTGCGGCGGGTCCGCGATATCGGTGCTGACGTCGTGGATCGCCGGCAGCCCGAGGCCGGGCGCAACCAGGGCAGTGCCGGCGAGCACCGGCAGCGCGGCCAGCAACGCGCTCGCCGCCAGCGGTGCGCGCGCGGCGCGCCACGCCGGGAGCGCCAGCAGCACCAGCGCGAGCAGCAGCAGCACGGCGCCACCCAGGATGGCCAGCGCGGTCAGCGGCAGCCCGAGCTTCCAGGACACCAGGCCCAAGCGCGTGGCCAGCGGCGCGGCGACGAGCAGCAATGCGCACACGGTGGCCGCGGCGCGGCAAATGGCGGCGGTGCGATTCATTTTCTTCCTCCCTTTGTGCGCGTGGCCTGCACGGCGGCACGACCCAGGCGCGAGTGGATCGCCAGCGCGGTGTCCATGAATTCGCGCTGCATCGCGCCGAGGTGCGGCGCGATCAGCGACAGCGCCTGCAGCACCCCGTCGTGGATCAGGTCCTCGTCATCGCCGGGGCGATCGCCGAGCAGGTTGTCGAAGTTGAACCAGTACGTGATCGTGAGCGCGATGCTGCGCGCCAGCATGTCGATGCCCGCGTCGTCGATCTGCATGATGCCGGCCGTGCGCAACTGCACGCAGATGGCACGCGCGGCGTCCTGCTTGAGGTGGATCAGGCGCCTGAACGGGCGCTGGATCTGCTCGTAGCGCTGCAGTATCAGCGAGATGTTGCGGTACAGGAAGCGGTAGGCGTGCATGTGCTCGAACACCACCACGAGGTAGAACCAGTTGTCCTCCAGGCGCAGGGGATTCTGCACGGGTGCGCGCAGGATCACGTTGAACTGCTCGTAGAAACGCTCGAACAGCTCCCGGACCAGTTCTTCCTTGCCCTTGAAGTGGTAGTACAGGTTGCCCGGGCTGATGTCGAGTTCGTTGGCGATATCGACCGTGGTGACGTTGGGCTCACCCTCGCGGTTGAACAGCTCCAGGCTGGCGTGAATGATGCGGTCGCGTGTTTTCATTTGCCGGAACATTACTGGTATGTTGTTGCCAATTCCAGCCGTTAGCATGCGCTGGTCGAAAAATGCAGCGGTTGCCCCGGCGCCGCGCGGCACCCAACGGAGGACACGGCGATGGCACGCACACGCAAGCGCAAACCGCTCGAGAGCGGAGAGACCGTGGCCCGCAAGATCTGGCTCGCGGGCCTCGGCGCCTACGGCAAGAGCGTCGAGGACGCACACGGACAGATCGACAAGGCGAGCCAGGAGGCCTCGAAGTTCTTCCACGACCTGGTGAGCAAGGGACAGTCGATCGAGGATCACAGCCGCGAGGCACTCAAGGAGCGCATCAGCGAGGCGAAGGAAATGATCAGCGAGGCGCGCGAGCGCATCAGCGAGGCGGCCGACAGCAACACCCGCAGCGTGGAGGAGATGATCGGGCGCGTGCGCGAGCGCATGGGCGTCGATGATGCCGTGCATATGCGTCTCGATGCG
>JAKJFB010000625.1 GCA_022705125.1 Pseudomonadota bacterium | reverse complement strand
TGAACCCCGCCTACACCGCCTCGAAGGGAGGCATGCTGTCGCTGGTGCGCTCGCTCGCCGACGACCTCGGGCGCGTCGGCGTGCGCGTCAACGCCGTCTCCCCGGGCCAGATCCGCACGCCGATGATGCAGCCCGTGCTCGACCATCTCTCGGACGAGGCCTTCACGAAGCGCATCCTGCTCGGGCGTATCGGGGAGCCGCGCGAGATCGCCGCGGTGGTGCGCTTCCTGCTGTCGGACGAGGCCAGCTACGTCACGGCGGCGGAAATCGTGGTAGACGGCGGCAACATCTCCTCGCAACGCGTCTGAGCGCGGCACGCAACGCGGTGCCGGCCACGGCGCAACGAGCGCTCGAACGCGCCACGACTTGCGCATGAACCGGCGCCGGCTTCGTTCCGCCCTGCTCGTCGCTGCCGCCGCGCTGCTGCTGGGCGCGCTGGCGCTGACGCTGTGGCTGCGCCAGCACCCCGAAAGCGTCATCGCCGCACTCAATGCGCGCCTGCCCCCGGGCATCGCGCTCGGCGAGCTGCACGGCCTGCGGGTATCCGCCTTGGGCGGGCGGGTAGAACTGCTCACGCTGGAGGCGAACGGCACGGCGCTGCGCATCGAGGATGCGCGCTGGTTCTGGCGCATCACCGGCATCTGGCCGCTCGGCATCGAAGCGCAGCGGGTGAGCATGCGCGCCCTCGGCGTGCGACTCGCGGCGACGGACAGCACGACGCTGCTGCCGCGCTTCTGGCTCACCGACTGGTGGCCGCTGGTGGCCCGCATGAGCGCGGCCAGCGAGCAGTTGCGCATCGACGACAGCGAGGGCGCCCGGCTGCTCGACGGACGTATCGACGCCAGCGACGGCGGCGCGAGCGGCGGCGCCACGCTGCGCGTCCCCGGCGTTCCCGCGCTCGCACTGCAGTGGCGACCGCACGCCGACCTTCCCCGGGCCTGGGTGATCGACTGGCACGGCGAGACCAGCGACGGTCCGAATGGCAGCCTGCTGCTGCAGGCCACGCCTGACGGTGCCGACTGGCAACTCGAGGCACGGTTGCCGGCGCTGCAGGCCTCCGGGCTCCAGCTCAGCGGGTTGACGCTGTCCGCGCAGGGCAGCAGCGACCTGTTCGAGGGCAGCGGCCCGCTCGCCTCAGCCAGGCTGCAACTCGGCGGCAAGGCCGATACGCCGCGCGGCGAGGCGAGCGTGCAGTGCACCGGCGCGTTGCAGATGCAGCAGTCGCGGCAATCCACGCTGGACGTCACGGCATGCGAGGCCGCGCTTGCCGGCGCGACGCTCGCGCTGGCAGCACCGCTCGCCCTCGCGCTCGACGCGGCGCTCGCGCCCGAGCGGCTCGACACCGCCGGCGGCACGGTGAAGCTGCGCGGACTGAGGCAGGCGCCGTGGACGCTGGAGGATCTGCAGCTGACGCTGCACAAGGGCACGCTGTGGCAGGCGTCCCCCACCGCGCTCGCCCTGCCCAATGCGGAAATGGCCGCGACGATCGCCCACGCCGGCAGCGACGCGCATGCCACGCTGCACGGACGCCTGACCGGACTGAGCGCCCATGGCGAGAACCGGGGCGCGAAGCTCGAGGGCAAGCTCGAACTGCGCCAGGGCGCCCATGTGCTGAAGGCGCTCGACCTCGATACCCGCTTCGACGCGAACCCCGAAAAGCTGCGCCTCGAGGGCGCGCTATCGCGCGCCAGGCCGGGCAAGCTGCTCGCCTGGCAGGGCGACTACGCCTTTGCCGACGCCACTTACCGCGCCACGCTGACGCTGGATTCCTCCGGCTGGGACTGGGGCAAGGGGCTGCTGCGCACGCTGCTCGGCGCGAAGCAGACCTTGGTGCCCGGCGATCTGCTGGGCGGCGAGTTGCGGGCCACCGCCATGGTGCGCGGAGCGCCCGAGCGCATGCGCATCGCGATCGATGCCAGCGCGCGGCGGCTCGCCGGCATCGCCGCGGGCATGGGCGTCGCCGGCCTCGACTGCGGGCCGATCTCGCTCACCCTCGAGAACGGCGTCATCGG
>JAKJFB010000624.1 GCA_022705125.1 Pseudomonadota bacterium | reverse complement strand
TGCTCGTGCTCAAGACCGGGGTCCTGCTCGGCGTGGGGCGCCTGGCCGGACTCGACTGACGTGGCGCGGTGCTGCTCGGCACGGTGCTGGCACTGGGTGGTGAGTTCGGATTCGTGGTGTTCGCCGAGGCCCACAAGGCCGGGCTGATCGACATCCTCGTGCGCGACACCCTCAACGCGATCATCGGCCTCACCATGGCGCTCACGCCGCTCAGCCTGATCGCGGTGACGCACTGGCTGGGCTCGCGCCCGAACGTTGCGCCGGCGCGGGAGTTCGACGCCATCGCCGACACCCATCCGCGCGTCATCATCGCCGGGTTCGGGCGCATGGGGCAGATCGTCGGGCGCATGTTGCGCGCGCAGAAGATCGCGTTCACTGCGCTGGAGAACAGCGCCGAGCAGGTGGACTTCTCGCGTCGCTTCGGCAGCCAGATCTACTTCGGCGACCCGGCACGCGCGGAGATCCTGCGTGCCGCCGGCGTGGGACGGGCCGAGGTCTTCGTGCTCACCACCGACGACCCGGACACCAATATCCGCACCGCGCGACTGGTGCGACGCCTGTTCCCGCACATCCGCATCCTCGCGCGGGCGCGCAACCGCCAGCACGCGTTCAAGCTGATGGACATGGGCGTGGACATCGTGCGCGAAACCTTCCATTCCAGCCTGGTGCTGGGCGAGCGGGTGCTGCGCGAACTCGGCCTGCCCGAAGACGTGGCGCGCGAGCGACGCGAACGCTTCCGCGAGCACGACGAAGCCCTGCTGCGCGAACAACACCTCGTCTACGACGATGAAGCCGCCTTGATCGCGTCCAGCAAGGAGGCGCTGCGCGACCTCGAGAAGCTGTTCGATGCGGATCGGGATGATGCGGCGCGCGACGGCCAGGACAGCGTTGTGCCGCCGCAGGCGTGATTGCCGCGATCAGGGTTTGAGGAATCGCGCGATGGACGGCGCCGGCCTGGGCGGCTCGAACTCGGCTGCGATGTCGACGAAACCGCGCATCAGGGCGATCTCCTGCGGGCGGCGGTTGATGCTGTCGCGGGCGTCTGGATCGGCGCCGGCGGCCAGTAGCACGCGCAGCGCCTTTGCCAGCCCATGCAGCGCCACCAGATGCAAGGGGCCGAAGCCGCGCCGCTGCTCCTGCACATCGAGTCTTGCACCACGCGCGAGCAGGCGCTCGAGCTGCACCAGGATCGTGTCCTCGTCGCAGGCGGCTCCCGGTTCGGCGCGCGCGCCCAGCAGCAACAGCAGGGCGGTGTGGCCGGCGCTGTTGGCCGCATTCGGATCGCCGCCGGCGGCCAGCAAGGCATCCCACAAGGCGACCACGCGTGACTTGTCGCGTGCGCCGAAGCCGTATTGCGCGGCGGCATGCAAGGCGCTGCCGCCATCGGCATCGAGCGCGCGTGCATCGGCGCCGTGGGCCAGGAGCGCCTGCGCGCCCTTGCTCTGGCCCAGCGCGGCCGCCACCATCAGGGGCGTCACGCCATTGGGCAGGGACTGGTTCGGATCGGCGCCGCGCGCGAGCAGGCTCAGCACTACCGCGTCGTGCCCGCGGCTGAGCGCGGCGCTGAGGCAGGTGGCCCCGGACCTTGCCGCCAGCGCCGGATTGGCGCCGCGTGCAAGCAGGTCGTCGACCAGCGCTGTCTGTCCGCCGCCGCTGGCGCGCAGCAAGGCGCTGCAGCCCTGCGCATCGAGCGCGTCGAGGTGCAGGCCGAGTTCGATCAGACGCAGCACGGCGGGATGATCGCCCAGCTGCGCGGCAGCGGGCAGGTCGGCATCACGCAGCGCGCGACGCGGTAGCGGCCAGTACGACCAGTCCAGCCAACGTGCGATCTCGCGCCGACCGGAGGACAGTGCAAGCCCGAGCGCGGTCTGGCCATCGGCGGCGCGCGCGCCCGGCTGCGCGCCGTGTGCGATCAGGCGGCGCACGATGTCTTCCTGGCCCAGGGCACAGGCGGTGAGCAAGGGAGTGGCGCCGCGTGCGTCGCGTGCTTCCGGATCGACGCCGGCTTCGAGC
>JAKJFB010000623.1:1707-2015 GCA_022705125.1 Pseudomonadota bacterium | reverse complement strand
CTTGCTGGAAAACAGCGTGTCGCTGACCTGCTTGACCGAGCTGTAGATGCTCTTGACGATGGGCACCCGGTGCAGCACCTTGTCCCACTGGTGCAGCCACCATTGGCCCAGCACGTTGGTGGCGAACACGCCGGTGCCGACCAGCAGCACGGCCAGGGTCAGCACGCCCAGGCCGGGAATGTCACGCAGGCTGCGCAGCGAATCGCCAGAACCTTGAGGCAGCAGCGACGCGGCACCGCCCACCACGCTGGCGAAGATGCCGTCAAGCAGGCCCAGCACCCACAGCAGCACCCAGATGGTGATGGCCA
>JAKJFB010000623.1:0-1697 GCA_022705125.1 Pseudomonadota bacterium | reverse complement strand
AGGCGTTGGGGTGCGGGTAGCGCACCAGCAGCACCTTGCGGAAGGCCTCACCGCTGCCGGAAAACAGGGTGTCGCTGATCTGCTTGACGCTGTAGTAGATCGACTTGACGACCGGGATGCTGGCAAGCAGCGCTTCCCAGAGCTGCACGAGCTTCTGCCCGAGCACGTTGGCGGCGACCAGGCCGGTGAAGAACACCAGCAGCAGGCTCGCGACGACGCCCACGCCGGGGATGTCGAAGCCGATGTAGCGGCTCGGACAGGCGCCGGCGCCGCAGGCCGGTGCCGCTGCAGCGGCGGTGTCGGACTTCGGTGCGTCGGCCTTCGGTGCGTCGGCCGCCTTCTTGTCCTCGGGCTTGGCGGCGGTGGCGCCGCCCTTGAAGTCGGTGGCGTACCAGCCCGAGCCCTTGAGCTGGAAGCCGGCCGCCGACAACTGCTTGGCGTAGCCGGTCGTGCCGCAGGACGGGCAGACGGACAGGGGCTCGTCGCTCATTTTTTGCAGGTGTTCCTTCTGGAAACCACAGCTCGGGCAACGATATTCATAGATGGGCATGGCGTGCTCCCGAAAACAAGTGCGCAAGTCTAACGCAACGCAGCATAAGGAAAAAGCGCGTCCGGAACGGTCGCGCCCGGGTGCAAGATGAGGGCGGGGGAGGAGGGCTTCAAGCCCCCCGTGGCGGACCGTCCGCAGCGGCGCGCGCGGCGCGCGCTCAGAGCAGCCCGAGGTAGCGCTCGGTGATGCGCTCGCCCCAGAACAGCGCGATCAGGCCGGCCGCGGCGAGGTAGGGGCCGAAGGGGATCGGCACGTTGCGGCCGTGGCGGGCGACGACGATCAGCAGGATGCCGACCACCGCGCCCACCAGCGAGGACAGCAGGATGGTCAGCGGCAGCATCTGCCAGCCCAGCCAGGCGCCGATCGCGGCGAGCAGCTTGAAGTCTCCGTAGCCCATGCCCTCCTTGCCGGTGGCGAGCTTGAACAGCCAGAACACCGCCCACAGCGCGAGGTAGCCCGCCATCGCGCCGATCACCGCGTCGGGAAGCTCGGCGAAGGTGGTGCCGAGGTTGAAGGCGAGGCCCAGCCACAGCAGCGGCAGGGTGATGTCGTCGGGCAGCAGCTGGGTGTCGAGGTCGATGAAGGTGAGCGCGACCATCGCCCACACGAACAGCAGGGCCCCGAGCGCGCTGGCGCCGAAGCCGAAATGCCAGGCGGCGTAGGCCGACAGCAGCGCGGAGAGGGCTTCGACGATCGGGTAGCGCCTGCTGATGCCGGCGCCGCAATGTGCGCAGCGCCCGCGCAGCACCACGTAGCTGACGATCGGGATGTTCTCCAGCATCGTGATCTGGTGCCCGCAGTGCGGGCAGCGCGAGCGCGGCGTGGCGAGGTTGAAGCGCTCGTTGGCGGGTGCTTGCTCGCCACGCAGCTCGGCCGCCTGGGCGTGCCAGTCGCGCTCCATCATCCTGGGCAGCCGATGGATCACGACGTTGAGGAAGCTGCCGACGAAGAGTCCGACCAGGCCGGAGAGGATGGTGAAGGCGAGCGGGTCGCGGAGAAGCTCGATCATGGGTTCAGACGACCGAACCGAGCTTGAAGATCGGCAGGTACATCGCCACCACGAGGCCGCCGATGATGGTGCCGAGGAAGACCATGATCAGCGGCTCGAGCAGTTGCGACAGGCCGGCGACCGCGTCGTCCACCTCCT
>JAKJFB010000622.1 GCA_022705125.1 Pseudomonadota bacterium | reverse complement strand
TCGGAGCGCCAGGCGATGTACGGGCGCGGCGCACCGCCGATCGAGAGCAGCGGCTGGACCGCACCGACCGGCGTGCTGCCCGGCTACCCGGTGCTCGATCAGGAGCTGGACGCCGACGTGGTGGTGGTGGGCGCGGGGCTGGCCGGCAGTTCGCTGGCGCTGCATCTCGCGGAGGCCGGCATCAGCGTCGTCGTGCTGGAGGCGCGCCAGCCCGGCTGGGGCGCTTCGGGGCGTAATGCCGGGCACGTGTTGCCTACGCTGAAGGACGTCGCGTTGTTCGAGCGCTTTCCCGATGGCGGCAAGGCATTCCTGGACCTGTTCCGCGAGCACCACACCATCACCTTCGATCTTGCGCGCAAGCACGGCATCGCCTGCGACGCGGTGCAGTCGGGCTACCTGCACGCCACCACTCGCGAGAGCGTGTTCGACAAGCTGAAAGCGACGTCCGTTTACTGGAAGGAGGAGCAGGGGCAGCAGGTGGATTGGCTCGATGGTGCCGAAGTCGAGGCGCTGACGGGCTCGAGTTATTTCTCCCATGGCGTGCTGTACCGATCGGGCGGGCGCGTGAACCCGTACCTGTTCACGAATGGGATGATCGGCGCTGCCGTCGCGCGCGGCGCCCGGGTGTTCGGCGACACCGAGGCGCTTTCCCTGGCGCCAGCGGGAGCCCGCTGGCGCGTGGCCACGGCGCAGGGCGCTGTCGTTGCCGATCGCGTCGTGTTCTGCACCAACGCCTATGCGACCGCGATCGTTCCGCAGTTCGCCGACAATTTCTATCCGCTCACGGCCTACGCTGTTTCCACGAAGCCGTTACCAAGGGCCGCGCTCGACATCGTGATGCCGAGCCGCGCTACGCTGTCCGAGGAGCCCGTGGACCTGAATCCCTTCGTGATCGACGGACACGGACGGATCATCACCTCGAGCATCCCCAGCGCCTCGCGCCCGGACGACGCCGCGTGGCATTTCGCGAACCACCTGGCCTGGATTCACCGCACATGGCCCGAAACCCGGGGCATGGCAATCGAGCTGGACGATTACTGGACCGGCCGGGTGGCGCTGCGCGACGTGGAGTTCCCCGGGATGTTCCAGCTCGAGCCCGGCGTGTTCGGCCTGATGCACTTCAATGCCTGGGGCAACCTGATGGCCCCGCTGCTGGGCATGGCGCTGGCCGGTGCGATGGCCCGCGACCGCATGGACCAGCTGCCGTTCCCCCTGGAGAGGCCGGTGCCCGTGGCCAATCCCGGCAAGCAGGACCTGATCATCCGCAAGGTGATGATTCCCGCCGCCAGGATGGGGCAGCGGATCGGGATCATCTGAGCGGAATTTGCACCGCGTCCCGCGGCTCACAGCACCAGGTAGCCGCCGTCCGCCACCAGCGTGGCACCGGTGGTGTAACTCGACATGTCGCTCGCGAGGTACATCACGGGGCCGAGGATCTCCTCGGTCTCCGCGATGCGCTTCTGCACGCAGGCCGCCTTCGAGCCCTCCTCGAAACCGGGGAGCTGTGCCGCCGAGACATCGAACAGGTCCGAGTGGTAGCTGCCGGGGGCGATGGCGTTGACGCGAATGCCCATGTGCGCCCACTCCGCGGCCATGACCTTGGTGAGCGCATGCAGAGCGGCCTTGCTGCCCGCGTAGAAGCCCTGGTACGCAGGTGGCTTGAGGCCGGCGACGGAGATCACGTTGATGATCGAGCCGCCGCCGTGCTGCGCCATGCGCGGCGCGGCGCGCGAGGCCAGGTACCACGGCCCCTTGGTGTTCACCTCGAACACTTTCTGGAACAGCTCCGGCGTCAGGTCGGAGAGGCCCGCGGTCACGGGATTCGTGCCGGCGTTGTTGATCAGGATGTCGAGGCGGCCGAAGCGCCGGTAGGTCGCCTCCAGCAGCGCGTCCAGACTCTCCATCTGCCCGGCGTGCGCCGACAGGGCGAGCGCCTGGCGGCCCATGGCCTGCACTTCGGCCGCCACTTCCTCGCAGCCGGCCAGCTTGCGGCTCGCGATCACCACATCGGCGCCGGC
>JAKJFB010000621.1 GCA_022705125.1 Pseudomonadota bacterium | reverse complement strand
GCTCGCGAATCCCGACGATGCCGGCGCCGCCGCGGTGCCCTACCTGCGCCTGATCGGGCACCTGGTGTTTTCCTTCGCGTGGTGTTTCGCGGTGGGTGTCGCGCTGCGCAAGCTCCCGGCCGATGGCAGCGCGGGCGACCCGTTCTACACCGCAAAGCTGGCGACGGCGCGCTTCTACTTCGCGCGGCTCTACCCGGAGACTGCGGCGCTGCTGCGCCAGGTGCGTGCCGGCTCGGCGCTGACGGCTCCAGGCGGTCCGCTGTCGTCTGACATGGAACTGTACGAGGCGATGCGCACCACCTTCGCGGCGCGGGAATTCACCGGCGACCCGCTGCCGGATGACGTCCTCTACCGCATCCTGGACAATGCGCGCTTCGCGCCGAGCGGCGGCAATCGCCAAGGGGCGCGGGTGCTGGTGATCCGTGCTCCGGAGACGCGCCACGCGCTGGCCGAGCTCGCGCTGCCGGGTGCCAGGCGCTACATCGCCCAGTTGCGGGCGGGCGAGAATCCGTGGACAAGCGTGGTGCCCTGCGGCGTGGATCCACAGACCATCGCGGGCACCGAGGTTCCGCGCTCGATGACGCAGCCGCTGCTCGACGCGGCGGTGGTGCTGGTGGTCTGCATCGACCTGCGCGTGGTCGCCTCCACCGACATGGAACTGCCCCGCGTGGGCGTGGTGAGCGGCGCCTCGGTCTATCCCCTGGTCTGGAACATCCTGCTGGCCGCGCGCAACGAAGGCTTCGGCGGCACCATTACGACCGTCGCCATCGCCGAGGAGCCGGCTATCAAGGCCCTGCTCGGCATACCGGAGCACTGCGCGGTGTGCGCCGTGCTGCCGCTCGGCAAGCCGGTCAGGCAGCTGACGCGCCTGAAACGGCTGGACGTGCCCGCGTTCACGATGCTGGAGCGCTGGGACGGCGCGCCGCTGGCTAAGCCCGGGTCGCCGGACTGAGTACAAAGCCCTGCGCCACGGCGGGGAGCAGGGCGCTTGCCGATGTCATGCCCGCGATACAGGGCAACGCGTACAGTTGGAGCCTCAGCCGGCCAGTTCAGGGATCACCGGCGCGAACCGGTCGATCATCGGCAGCACCTGCTCGGGCTTGTCCCACATGTCGATGGCCACGCCGACGTTCACGCGGTGTATACCCATGTCGCGGTAGCGCTTCAGGGTGTCGAGGTCGGGTGTGGCCATCGCCTGCAGCGTGACGGGCACCGCATCGGGATCACGGCCGTGGTCGCGCACGGCCTGGCGGAAGGCGGCAATTGCCGCGGGGATATCGGGCATCGCGATATCGACCGGGAACCAGCCGTCGGCCCACTGCGCGGCATGCCTGACGCCGATCTCGCCCATGGCGCCGAAGACGATTGCGGGGCCTCCGGCCTGTTTGGGCTTGGGGTAGAGCCAGACCGGATCGAAATTGAGGTACTCGCCGCGGTAGCCGGCTTCCTCGTCGCGCCACAGCGCGCGCATCGCCGCGACGGTCTCGCGCAGCACGCCGTAGCGCTTGTTCCACGGCTGCTGGCTCACGTTGCCGAACTCTTCCCGGTTCCAGCCCACGCCGGTGCCGATGATCACGCGCCCGCCCGAGAGCTGGTCCAGCGTGGCGATGGTCTTGGCCTGCGAGAACACGTCGCGCTCCATCAGCAGGGCGATGCCGGTGCCCAGGCGCAGCTTCGTGGTGGCCGCCGCCGCCGCCATCAGCGAGACATAGGGATCCATCATGTGCTTGTAGGGCGTCGGCAATTCGCCGCCACCCGGGTAGGGCGTCTTCTGCGCACAGGGGATATGGCTGTGCTCGCCGTACCACAGCGACTCGAAGCCGCGCTCCTCGAGGTAGCGCGCGAGCACCGGCGGTGGCGGGTCGAACAGGGTGTTCATCGAACTGAAGCCCAGGTGCATGGATCTCTCCGTGTTGTTCGCGCGCGGGCGCGGTCTTGTTGTGAAACGGTGCGGCGCGGCTCGTGCGCACCGCGGTAACGGATAATACCATCAATAAAAAATGTTTTTCGATGGGTGGCGGCGCAACGCTGCG
>JAKJFB010000620.1 GCA_022705125.1 Pseudomonadota bacterium | reverse complement strand
CCGCTGGCGCGCGAAGGCTGGTGCGGTTTCGCGGCGCTGATCGATCGCCTCGCGGGCCGCGCCGATCCGCCGTCCGTCCTGACTCCGCAATGGCCCGCGGATTTCGAGCTCGCCTGCCGCTGGTACGAGGGACAGATGCCGCGCCTCTACGAGGACGCCGCGGTACGGCTGCTCGACATCCGCCAGCTCGCACGCATCGCGGCGAGCTACCCGGACCGCGAGCGTTTCCTCACCGAGCTCACGCTGGATCCGCCCAGCGCCACCAGCGACGAGGCCGGCGTGCCGCTCGCGGACGAGGACTACCTGATCCTGTCGACGATGCACTCGGCCAAGGGCCAGGAGTGGAACGCGGTCAGCGTGCTCAATGTGGTCGACGGCTGCATTCCTTCCGACATCGCCACGCGCAACCGCGCCGAGATCGAGGAGGAGCTGCGCCTGCTGTACGTGGCGATGACGCGCGCGAAGGACACGCTCGACCTGGTCGTGCCGCAGCGCTTCTACGTCACGCAGCAGTCCGGCACGGGGGACAGGCACGTCTACGCCGGGCGCAGCCGCTTCATCCCGAACGCGCTGCTGCGTTACTTCGAGGAGACCGGCTGGCCGCCGGCGCCGGCGGTCGCAGAACCAGATCAGGCCTCGCGGCAGATGGCGGTGGACCTCGCAGCGAAGATGCGCGAGATGTGGCGCTGAAACACCGAGCGCTGACGGCGGCCTCGGGTCGACGACAGGCGCTGGTCGCGGGGCTATCCCGCCAACGCCCCGGCCAGCAATGGCGCGAGATCGATGGCGTTGCTGGCGTGCGGGATCGAATTCGTCGTGACGATGCGTCCGGCGCCGGCGGCGAGCAGGGCTTCGTAGGCATCCCCGGCGAAGATACCGTGCACCGCGAGCACCAGCGGCGCGCGCATGCCGGCCTCGGCGAGCAGGCGGCAGCCTTCGATCAGGGTGCGACCGGTGGCAATCATGTCATCGAGCAGCACCGGCGTGCGCTCGCGATGTGCCGGGTCTATGCACCCCCGCACGCGCACGCTGCGGTCGCCGCTGCGATCCTTTTCCAGCACCAGCCAGGGGCAATCCAGCGCAAGCGCGGCCTCCGACACCCATTGCGCGCTCTCGCTATCGGGGCCGACCAGCAGCGGCGCATCGACATGCACTCGCACCCATTGCGCCAGCAGGCCGGCGGCCGTGATATTGCGCGCCGGTATCGCGTAGAGCTCGTCCAGCGTCGCGTAGCGGTGCAGGTGCGCGTCCACGGTCAGCAGGGCGTCGAAATGCGCATCGAGCAGCGCCGCGAAATGTCGCGAACTCACCGCCTCACCCGGTTTGAACGCGCAATCCTGGCGCATGTAGGGCAGGTAGGGCGCCAGCAGCGCGACGCGGCGGGCGCCCTGGGCGCGCAGCGTCGCAGCGACGAGCAGCGGCTCGAGCACATGCGCGTTCGGGCGCGCGAGATCGGCCAGCACCGTCACCTCGGCACCGCCCACGTCCGACAGCATGCGGATATACGATTCGCCGTCCGGGAACGCGCGCAGCTCGTGTTCCACCTGCGGCCATCGGAGCCGCGCGGCCAGCGACGCGCCGAGCGCGTCGCGGCGCAGGTCGAGGAGCATCGTCACCGTACCGGGTCCTCGATGCTCAGTGTTTCGGGGTGCGATTTCAGGTAGTCGAGCGCGTAGTGCAGCTCGCCCCTGGTGTCGGCGTGCATCGTGTACAGCGGCAGCCCGCGCTCGACCTCCTCGCCGCGGCGCACGTGCATCTCGATGCCCGCGGCCGGGTCGGCCGGCGCGCCGGCGAGCTTGGCTGCCTTGGCGAGGCTGCGCATGTTCAGGTGCGCGACCACGCCGCTGCGTTCGGCCACGACCGGATGCTGGAAGCGCGAGAGCGGCGGTTCGCGCATGCCGCCCTGCGCCGCGCAGATGGCGCGGAACTTCTGCCACGCGGCGCCGGAGTCGAGCGTCGCCGTGGCGCGCGCGAGCCCCGCGCCGGGAGCGGCCACGCCGCCCAGTTCGAGCAGCGCGCCGGCCAGCGTGAGCG
>JAKJFB010000061.1 GCA_022705125.1 Pseudomonadota bacterium | reverse complement strand
TGGAACGCCGGCATGTTGAGCGCCGACGACCTGACGCGTTCGGTGATGGCCGGCGGCAAGACCGACGAGCTCTCCTACGGCGACTGAACACGCCAGGCGCGCCCCCGAGTGCGGTCGCGGGCCCCGTTTCGGGCACGCATTCTGGCGTGCATTTTGCTGCACGTTGCACGATATCGGGGCCTGGCCCGGGGCATGCCTTTGGTCGGCGCCCGGACGCACCATTTGCGTGCGCGCATCGCCCCGATTGCACCAGCATAATGCGAAGGCGGTCGCCACCACGGGAGAAAGCGATGAGAGTCGACGGGATTGCACGAGGGATGCGCGGCGCGGCCGCACTGCTGCTCGCCGCGGGAGCGGCGCCGGTGCTGGCGCAGGACGGCGGGCCGGACGGCGCCAACACGGCGTGGATACTCACCTCCACGGCGCTGGTGCTGTTCATGACACTGCCCGGGCTGGCGCTGTTCTACGGCGGCCTGGTGCGCAGCAAGAACGTGCTGACGGTGCTGATGCAGTGCTTCTCGATCGCCTGCCTGGTCTCGGTGCTGTGGTACGCGCTGGGTTACAGCATCGCCTTCGGCACGGCCAACGCCTGGTTCGGCGGCTTCGACCGGGCCTTCCTCGGCGGCGTCGCCGAGAGCTCGCAGAGCGGCACCCTGCCCGAGACCGTGTTCCTGATGTTCCAGATGACCTTCGCGATCATCACGCCGGCGCTGATCGTCGGCGGCTTCGCCGAGCGCACGCGCTTTTCGGCCGTGATGATCTTCTCGGCGCTGTGGCTGCTGCTGGTGTACGCCCCGGTGGCGCACTGGGTGTGGGGCGGCGGCTGGCTGCAGCAGATGGGGCTGCTCGATTTCGCCGGGGGCACCGTGGTGCACATCACCGCGGGCGTCGCGGCGCTGGTCGCGGCGCTGGTGATCGGCAACCGCAACGGCTTCGGCGTGACCGCCATGCCGCCGCACAACATGACGATGACGGTCACCGGCGCCGGCATGCTCTGGGTCGGCTGGTTCGGCTTCAACGCGGGCAGCGCGCTGGCGGCCAACGGCGATGCGGGCATGGCGATGCTGGTCACGCACCTCTCGGCGGCGGCCGGCGCGCTGACCTGGCTCGGCATTGAGTGGGTCAGGTTCGGCAAGCCCAGCGCCCTCGGCGCCGTGACCGGGCTGGTCGCGGGTCTGGGCACCATCACGCCGGCCTCGGGCTTCGTGGGCCCCGCGGCGGCGCTGGTGATAGGTACCACGGCGGGCACGGTGTGCTTCTTCGCCACGCAGTGGCTCAAGCGCGTGCTGAAGATCGACGACTCGCTCGACGTGTTCCCGGTGCACGGGGTCGGGGGCATTCTCGGCACGCTGGCCGCGGGGATCTTCGCGAGCAGCGAGCTCGGGTTCTTCAGCGGCCAGGGGCTGGCCGCGGGGCGCGGGATCGGTGCGCAACTGCTGATCCAGGCCTGCGGCGTTGCCGCGGTCGGCCTGTACACGGCGCTGATGACCTGGCTGCTGCTGCGCGTCGCCGGCGCGCTGGTGGGTCTGCGCGTCAGCGCCGAGGAGGAGACCGAGGGGCTGGACGTCGTGCTGCACAACGAGCGTGGCTATGACCTCTGAGCGCGGCGGGCGCGAGCTCGTGCTCTACCACACCGCGGGCTGTCACCTGTGCGAGCTGGCCGAGGCGATCGCGCTGCCGCTGGTGGCGGCGGCCGGCGTGCGCCTGCGCCTGGTCGACATCGCCGACAGCGATGCGCTGATGGAACGCTACGGCACGCGCATCCCGGTGCTGGCCAATGCGGCGCTGCTCGGCGAGGAAATCGGCTGGCCCTTCGACGAGGCCGCGGTGCGCGGCCTGCTGGCGGCGCTCAGCTGAATACGCTGCCTGCGTCGATGGCGCCGAGCGTTTCACTGACCCAGTGCAGGCTGTCCAGGTAGGCGCGCTCGGCGGCGAGCTGGTCGATGCCGTGCGCGGCGAGGATGCTCCACGGCACCCGCTCCCATGACCCGGTCTCGAAGGCGAGCGCCGTATCCAGCACGACGCCCATGCAGCCCTCGCGCGCGAGCAGCGCAGCGTGCATTTCGCCGCTGAGCGCCAGGCTCGCCAGCAGTTCGCCGAGTTCCGCGTCCATGAACGCATCGAGCGTGGACAGGATCCCTGCGGTGAAGCAGCGACCGGGAACGGCGCCGGTCGCGATATCGCCGAGCAGCTCGCAGAATCGGGCCCGGCGCATCGCGATGCGGGTGAGCTCCGAGGGCTTGCCGCCGATCCCGGCGAGCGCCACCAGGTAGCACCAGCCGCGCACGCGCTCCACGCCCAGGGCAAAGATCGCCTCGCGCACCGATTCGATCGGCTGCGCGCGCCGGTACATCGGCGAGTTGACCAGCCGGATCAGGTTGAAGCTGAGCACCGGATCGGCCGACACGGTGGTCGTCAGCTCGGGGATGCCGATGTCCGGATCGGCGAGCTGCGCCATCAGTGCGGCGATCGCCGGGCGCGCCGGCGCGCTGCGGCGCCCGTGCAGCAGCTGCGGTCGCGCGAGGAAAAAGCCCTGGAAAAAGCTGAAGCCCAGATCGACGCACTGGTTGTACATCTCCCAGGACTCGATCTTCTCGGCGAGCAGGCGCACGGGGTAGTTGCGCAGCTGGCGCACCTCGGCGCGCAGCTTCACCTCGCCGAGCTCGAGCACGTCGAGCTTCACGATGTCGGCCAGTTCCACCAGCGGCTCGAGCGACGGGTGGTGCTGGAAGTCGTCCAGCGCGATGCGGTAACCCTGCGCGCGCAGCCGGCGCACGCTGTCCAGCAGCTCCGGGGTGACGAGGACGTCCTCGAGCACCTCGATCACCAGGTGCTGCGGATCCACCGGCGGCGGGTTGATGATCAGGTGCTTGGTGAAATTGATGTAGGCCGGCTTGCCGTCGGTGATGTCCATGATGCCGGTGCCGCCAAAGGCGCTCAGCAGCACGCGCGAGGAGGCCTCGTCGCCATTGCGCATCTCCGCTGAATCCGGCGATATCGCGCGATACAGGAGCTCGAATGCCACGACGTTCAGCGAGGCATCGTAGATCGGTTGCCTGGCGAGCAGGATCGGCTGATCCGGCATGACGCGTTCTTCTCTGGTTGGGTATGGCGCGAATGCATGATTGCACCGCGGGTTGCGCCCGACAAGGGCGTCAGCGCGCGTTCGCGGCCTGCAGCGGCCAGGGATTGCGGATGAGTTGTTCGGCGGGCTGGACCACGGGTACCTGGCGGCCGTCGAGATAGGCGTAGATGACCGCGAAGCTCAGCACGTTCTGCACGTACTGGCGCGTCTCGCGAAACGGGATGGCCTCGACGAAACGGTCGTGCTCGACCGTCGCCGGGAGACGCCGCAGCCATTGCTTCACGCGCCCGGGGCCGGCGTTGTACGCGGCGGCCGCGAGGATGCGGTTGTGCTGGAACTCATCGAGCATCATGCGCATGTAGCGGCTGCCGATCACCACGTTGGTGGCGGGATCGAGCAGGTCCGCGCTGCCGCGGTACGGGATGCCGGCCTTGCGCGCGGTTAGCTCGGCCGTTGCCGGCATCACCTGCATCAGGCCGAGCGCCCCGGCCGGGGAGCGGACCGTGGCGTTGAGGGCACTCTCCTGGCGCGCGATCGCGTAGAGCCAGTCCTGCCCGACGCGCTGCTGGCGCGCCGCGCGCTCGAAGTCCTGCGCGTAGACCGTGGGGAAGCGCATCTCCAGCGCATTCCATTCCCCGGCCGCGATCAGCGTGCTGATCGCGAGCTGGTGCCAGCCCCAGCGGTGGGCGACGGCCGCGGCGGCGAGGCGTTCGGACGGGTTCATGGCACCGATGGTGTGCAGCCATTCGCGCCGCGACTCGAGGGTATCGCCGATCGACTGGAATTCGCGCGCGCGCCGGATGCCCGGATCGCGCTCCACGGCGCGCAGCTGCGCGTCGGAGACGGGCAGCGGCTGGTGCTGCATCGCGTAGGGGCGGCCGCTGCGATCGGCGGCGAGAAATCCGTAGTAGCTGCGCACGGCGCCGAGTTGCGTCCACGCGGCCTGCGCGCCGGCGCCGTCGCGGCTGCGCGCCGCCCAGTACTGCCAGCGTTCGGTGGCGGCCAGCGGCGCCGGCAGCAGGTCCAGCGTTGCCAGCACGTCGTCCCAGCCCTCGCCGCGCAGCGCATGGCGCACCGCGTCCTCGCCGAGGGCATCGCTGCGCATGCGCGCATCGAGCCCCATGATCCAGTGCATCGCCGTGCGTGGCGAGACCGCGGCGAGCGCGCTGGCGATGCGCGGCGCGGCGTTGCCGAGCGCGGCCGGATCGATCTGTCCGGCACGTGCGTACTGCTCGAACGCCTCGCGCGCGGCGTGCGCGTCGCGCGCGGCGAGACGTGACAGCCCGAAGGCGACGATCCCGGCGTGGCGCGGGTTGGCGCCGGCGAAGCGTGCCGGCTGTTGCACCAGCGCGGGCGTCTCGGCGACGCGCAGGAACAGTTCGGCGTCGGCGCGCGCCGGCGCGTCGAGGAAGCGCATGACGTAGCGCGCCAGTCCGGTCTGCCCGGCGGCCATCGCGGCGTCGAAACGCTGCCACGCCAGCGCCGGCGCGGGATTGCCACGCGCGTACCAGGCCTGGAACAGCCGGTCGCATGCCCTTGGCAGCGAGCGCGGTGTTGCCCAGATCTGCGCTGTCCTGCGGTCGGCCTCGACGCTCGCGCCGGTCTGCAGCAGCGCCCAGGCGTGATCGCAGCGCCGTTCGGTGTTCGCCGGATCCTCGACGTAGTGACGCAGGAATTCCGGCCAGCGCTCGTGCGAGGCGAGCAACGGCAACCATGCCGCGCGCAGCCGCGCCGCGGGCAGGCCGTTGCCGTGGCGCTCCAGGAAATGCTCCACCTCGGCTTGCGGCATCGCGGGCAGGCGTCGGCGCAGTTGCGCGAGCTCGAGGTAGGGGTAGAGCGGGTAGTCGGCGAGCTCGGTGCGCGCGCGCAGGAGGGGCTGCGGGTCACCGCGCTCGAGCGCGGCTTTGGCGGCGCGGTAGTGCTGGCGCTGCGCGGCGAGCAGGTCCGTGCCGTTGCCGGCGAACGCGCCCGCCGGTGCCAGCAACAGTGCGACCGACAGGATCAGGAAACGCATGCTGCAGGCCGGTGCCGCGGACCAGGGGAGGGGACGATCGCGCTGCGAGGCAGCGCCGCTGCCTCATTTTTCCTGCGATTTCACCCGCACGGCGAGCACGTCGCACTTCGCGCCGTGCAGCACGCCGTTCGCGGTGGAGCCCATCAGCAGCGAGAGGCCGTGGCGGCCGTGGCTGCCCACGACGACGAGGTCGGCGCCGATCTCCTCGGCCACGTGGTGGATCTCGGTCTCGGGACGGCCCACCACGAGATGGCGGTTCTTCTCCGGGATGTTCAGCGGGTCGCAGAGCTGCGTCATGTGCGTGCGCGCCTGCTTGTGGATTTCCTCCTGGATGCCGGAGAAGTCCATCGGGATGTCGCCGCCGTAGGCGAAGCTGAGCGGCTCGATCACGTGGATCACGCTGAGCTCGGAGCCGAAGGCATTGCGCAATGCCGCGGCGCGATCCACCACCTGGTGCGATTCGACGCTCAGGTCAAGGCCGAGGAGAATGTGACGGTATGCGCTCATCAGCGGTGTTTCCTTGATGTTGACCCTGCCGGAATGCCTTGGGCTACCATAGCTCAAAATTTGCCGGCGCCGCAATTGCCGCGCCCGCGGCGCGCAGGAGACGCATGCCGATGATGACGCCATTTCTGATCGTGATCGGGGTCGCGGCGCTGTTCGTGCTCGGCCCCGTGCTCGCGATGCGTCCTTCGCCGCGCCAGGCCCAGCTCGCGCGCCTGCGCGCGCGCGCAGTGGCCGCCGGCCTGCGGGTGCGCGTCGAGGCCGGGCGCAGCCGCGAATCCGTCGTGGACTACGTGCTGCCGTGGCGCCTGGACGATCTGCCCCAGGTGCGCGGGTTGCGCCTGCTGCTTCGCCGTGCCACTGACGGATCCTGGGAGGATGCGGAGTTCCTGGCCGCTCCCGCCGCTAGCCTGGGCGAGGTCTGCGCGGCCGTGCCCGCGGGCGTCTCGGGGCTGCGCAGCGTCGGGGAGGGGCTGGCGGCGCAGTGGAACGAGAAGGGGCGCGACGACGATGTCGAGCGCATCCGCGATGCCCTGCTCGGGCTGCGCGAGGCGGTGATCGCCCGTGCCGCGCAGGAGGAAGCGGCACGCGGCGCAAGGGACATCCGCACTTGACCCTGTAGGGGGCAGCCCGTATATATGGCGCCTCTTTTTTTACTCCCTTCTCTATTTACCCTGGAAAACCGACAGCATCATGGGCAAGGCACTGGTCATCGTGGAGTCGCCGGCTAAGGCGAAGACCATCAACAAGTATCTCGGCCGCGACTTCATCGTGAAGTCGAGCGTGGGCCATATCCGTGACCTGCCGACCAGCGGTAATGCAAAGATGACCGATGCCTCGGAGCGGGCGCGCAGCGCCGCCGCGACGCGCAAGATGTCGGAAAAGGAGAAGGCGAAGCATCGCGAGAAGAAGGGGCGCGAGCAACTGGTCAAGCGCATGGGCGTGGACCCCGGGCACGGCTGGCGTGCCAGTTACGAGATCCTCCCGGGCAAGGAGAAGGTGGTCGCCGATCTGCGCAAGGCCGCCAGCACGGCCGATGAAATCTACCTCGCGACCGACCTCGACCGCGAGGGAGAGGCCATCGCGTGGCACCTGCGCGAGGCCATCGGCGGCGACCCGGCGAAGTACCGCCGCGTCGTGTTCAACGAGATCACGCGCAGCGCCATCAAGGAAGCCTTCGAGCGCCCGTCGCAGGTCGACATGGACCGCGTCAACGCGCAGCAGGCGCGGCGCTTCCTCGACCGCGTGGTCGGCTACATGCTCTCGCCGCTGCTGTGGGAGAAGGTCGCGCGCGGCCTGTCGGCCGGACGCGTGCAGTCGGTGGCGGTGAAGCTGCTGGTCGAGCGCGAACGCGAGATCCGCGCCTTCGTGCCCGAGGAGTTCTGGGAACTGCACGCCGATACGCTGACCGCCGCGAAGGAGGCATTGCGTCTCGAGGTGCGCCGCGAGGGCGAGCAGAACTTCCGCCCCGGCAACCGCGAGGAGGCCGAGCGCGCGGTGCGCGCGCTGGAGAAGGCGCGCTTCGTGGTCAGGGCGCGCGAGGACAAGCCCACGCGCACGCGCCCCTCGGCGCCGTTCATCACCTCCACGCTGCAGCAGGCCGTGAGCACGCGCCTGGGGTTCAGCGTGAAGAAGACCATGATGCTCGCCCAGCGCCTCTACGAGGCCG
Source organism: Pseudomonadota bacterium (assembly GCA_022705125.1). Next base: position 3,833 of record JAKJFB010000061.1, on the reverse strand, counting down.
GCTTCATCACGTACATGCGTACCGACTCGACCAACCTCAGCGCCGAGGCCGTCGCGGCCTGCCGCGACTACATCGCCGCCACGCACGGCGAGCGCTACGTGCCGGAAAAACCCGGCGTCTACAGCAGCAAGGCCGGCGCGCAGGAAGCGCACGAGGCGATCCGTCCCTCGGACGTGACGCTGCTGCCCGATGCGCTCGAGGGCGTGGAGCGCGACGCGGTGCGGGTATACGAGCTGATCTGGCGCCAGTTCATTGCCTGCCAGATGCCGGCGGCCGAATACCTCAGCACCTCGCTCGAGGTGGCCGCGGGCGATTTCGAGTTGCGCGCGCGCGGGCGCATCCTCAAATTCGACGGCTTCCTGCGCGTGCTGCCCGCGGGACAACGCAAGGACGAGGACGTCGAACTGCCCGACGTGGCGGTGGGTGCCGAGCTGACACTGCAACAGCTCGTGCCCAGCCAGCACTTCACCAAGGCGCCGCCGCGCTTTACCGAGGCCACGCTGGTGCGCGAGCTCGAGAAGCGCGGCATCGGCCGGCCCTCGACCTATGCCGCGATCATCTCCACCATCCAGGACCGCGGCTATGCGCGCGTCGAGAGCCGGCGCTTCTACGCCGAGAAACTCGGCGACATCGTGACCGACCGCCTTGCCGAGAAGTTCACCAACCTGATGGACTACGGCTTCACCGCCAGCATGGAGGAGTCCCTCGACGAGGTTGCCTCGGGCGAGCGCAACTGGATCAAGGTGCTGGACGATTTCTACGCCGACTTCTCCACGCGGCTCGACGCCGCCAAGGCCGCCGACGGCGGCATGCGCGGCAATACGCCGGTCGGGACCGACATCGCCTGCCCGGCGTGCGGGCGGCCGATGCAGATCCGCACCGGCAGCACCGGCGTGTTCCTGGGTTGCTCCGGCTACTCGCTGCCGCCGGCGGAGCGCTGCAAGGAGACCATCAACCTGGTGCACGGCGACGAGGTCGTGCACGACGAGGCCGACGAGGACGAGGAGGCCGAATCGCGGGTGCTGCGCACGCGTCATCGCTGCGGCATCTGCGGCACCGCGATGGACAGCTACCTCGTCGATGCGCAGCGCAAGCTGCACGTCTGTGGCAACAATCCCGATTGCCCGGGCTACGAGATCGAGACCGGGCGTTTCAAGCTCAAGGGCTACGAAGGCCCGCTGATCCCCTGCGACAAGTGCGGCGCGGACATGCAGCTGAAGACCGGGCGCTTCGGCAAGTACTTCGGCTGCACCGCGAGCGACTGCGGCAATACGCGCAAGCTCCTGCGCAACGGGCAGCCCGCGCCGCCCAAGATGCCGCCGGTGCCGATGCCGCACCTGAAGTGCCAGAAGGTCGAGGACTTCTACGTGTTGCGCGACGGCGCCTCGGGCCTGTTCCTGGCCGCCAGCCGCTTTCCCAAGAACCGCGAGACGCGCGCGCCGCTGGTCGAGGAACTGCTGTCGGTGCGCGAGCAACTCGACCCGAAGTACGCCTTCCTGCTCGATGCGCCGGTGCGCGACGACGCGGGCAACCCGGTGCAGATCCGCTACAGCCGCAAGATGCGCCGCCAGTACGTGATGAGCGAGGTCGACGGCAAGCCCACGGGCTGGCGTGCCTACGAGCGTGACGGCAAGTGGGTGGTGAGCAAGGACGACTGATGCGCCCGGCACTGCGCGCTTGCGGGCGCGCGGCGCCGTGACGGGCTAGAATTCATCCGGGGCTGGCGGTTGTCGCCACCCGGCACCTGCTGGAGGACGCCCGTTTGGCGGCATCACTTCTGGAAATCGTCGAACTCGCCTCCGGCGAAGTCGTGCTGCGCCGACCCGGCGGCGAGGGCGAGCCGCTGGTGCGCATCCATTTTTCCGCCGATTCGCGCGAATACCTCTCGGACTCGCGGCTGGAGATTGCCAGGGCAATGATCGAGGCCGGTATCCAGACGGCCGCGCATCTCGCCGGCGGCGAGGCCGAGCTCGAATTCATCGGCGCGCGCGAGGACGGCGAGCGGATCCTTCACTAGGAATGCCGACCCACACGGAATGCCGGTTTACAGGCGCAGCACGCCGACGCTGATGCCCTCGAGCGTGAACTCGTGCTCGCGCAGGTCGACGCGGATGGGTGAGAAGTCGGGGTTCTCGGGCAGCAGTTCCACCACGTGACGGTCGCGGGTGCGGTGCAGGCGCTTCACCGTGACCTCGTCGTCGATGCGCGCCACCACGATCTGGCCCTCGCGTGCCTCCACGGTACGGTGCACCGCGAGCAGGTCGCCATCGAGAATGCCCGCGTCTTTCATGCTCATGCCGCTGACGCGCAGGAAATAATCCGCCGCCGGCGAGAACAGCCGCGCCGGAACCTGCACGTGCTGCTCGATGTGCTCCGCCGCCAGCAGCGGGCTGCCCGCCGCGACGCGGCCCACCACGGGGATGCCGCTCTCGCCGCTCAGGCGTATGCCGCGCGAAGCGCCCGCGGTCATCTCGATGGCACCCTTGCGCGCCAGCGCGCGCAGGTGCTCCTCGGCGGCATTGGCGGAACGGAAGCCGAGCTCGCGCGCGATGTCGGCGCGGGTGGGCGGATAGCCGGTGTCTTCGATGTAGTGCCGGATAAGGTCGAGGACCTGGCTCTGGCGTTCGGTCAGATTGCTCATGGATTGCGCCTCGGTCGAGCGTGTGTGCTGTAAGTATATACAGCCTGCTCGTCAGGACAAGCCCGGCGCCGCACGGCGTCGATCACTCGACCCAGTCGTCCTCGATGCCGATGCCGTCGGGCTCGATCTGGTTCAGCGCGCCGGACCAGTCCTCCGGGTGCATGGGTTCGTCGGCGAGCTCGGCATCTTCCTGCGCGAGTTCGAAACCGCTGCGCCAGTCCTCCGGCGGCTCGATGCCGGTGATCGTCATTTCGCGCCACGTATCGAGTTCGTATTCCTCCACCTCGCCGTCGAGGTGCTGGATCTCGACCGTCTGCTCTTCCTCGTCGTACGCCACGACTTCGAAGATGCTGCCCTGCTCGGTTTCCTGGTACCAATTACCGACGACTGGTCTGATCGTGGCCATGACCGGCTCCCTGGGAACTCATCGTTCGCGGTCAACATACCACTTTGGGTTATTCTGTCCAGCATCGAATGCTGCGCTGGATCAAACGGTGCCGCGCGCGATTCGCACGGGATCCGGACACGGGAGTTGCACGCAGAATGCAGAACGGCACGAGGCTCGCGATCATCGGTGGCAGCGCGGTGGAGCAACTGCGGGGCTTCGCCACCGCGCAGACCGTGCGGCACGCCACGCCGTGGGGCGAGCCGTCGGCGCCGGTGCATGCCGGCGCGTTTTGCGGCGTGCCCGCGCTGTACCTCGCGCGTCACGGCGAGCCGCACGCGATCGCGCCGCACCGCATCAACTATCGCGCCAACCTCAAAGCCCTTGCCCTGCTGGGAGTGCGGCGGGTGTTCGCAACGGCGGCGGTGGGCTCGCTCAACCGGCGCGTGCCGCCCACCGTGGGCGGGATCGCGCCCGCGGCCGCTCCCGGTTCGTTGTGGCTGCCGCACGACGCCATCGATTACACCTGGGGCCGCGAGGGCAGCTTTCACGACGGCGTGCTGCTGGCGCTGGATCACGTGGAATTCGCCGAGCCCTTCGACGCGGCCATGCGCGCGTTGCTGGGCGACGCCGCAGCCGCGGCGCGGGTGTCGCTGCATCCGCAGGCGGTGTACGGCTGCACCCAGGGGCCGCGGCTGGAAACGGCGGCGGAGATCGCGCGCCTCGCGCGCGACGGCTGCGACCTCGTCGGCATGACGGCGCTGCCCGAGGCGGCGCTCGCGCGCGAGCTCGGGCTGTCTTACGCCA
>JAKJFB010000619.1 GCA_022705125.1 Pseudomonadota bacterium | reverse complement strand
GCCTTCACCGGCCACCACACCGGCCACCCGCCCCTCCGCATCGATCACCGCGACCGACGGCCAGGCCTGGATGCCGAACTGGCGCCACGCCACCCAGTCGGCATCGTTGGCGACCGGGTGGCGCATGTACCACTGGTTCACCGTCTTCAGCACGTTCGCCGGCTGACGCTCGTGATCGAATTTCGGGGTATGGATGCTGATCACGCTCAGACCGTCGTGATGCCGCGCTTCGATCGCGCGCAACTCCTGCAGCAGATGCAGCGAATTGACGTTGGCGGCGTTGAAGAAATGCAGCAACACGACGCGGCCGCGCAACTTGTCCAATGCGGGCGCCTGCTGCACGTTCAGCCATTGCAGCGTGGCCGGCAGGTCGGGGGCGATCGGTTGGGCGGCCATCAACTACTCCGGAAGCATCAGGCCCGGATTATGCAGGTGCACGAGGTGTTTGGTCAGTCCCGCGATGCCGCTGCGGATCAGCGCGAAGCTGTGCTCGAACTCGGCCCGACCGCCGTAATACGGATCGGGCACTTCACCCTGCGGGTTGCCGGCAAAGGCCATCAGCAGACGAATGCGCCCCCAGGCTTCGGGCGGCGCGACGGCGCGGAGATCCGCGACATTGCGCCGATCCATCGCGACAACCAGGTCGCACCGCGCGAAGTCCTCACGCCGGACCGCTCGCGCACGATGGGCGCCGAGGTCCAGTCGATGCTCGGCCGCCAATGCAATCGAGCGCGAATCGGCCGGGCGTCCAGCGTGATAGTCCAACGTGCCGGCCGAGTCGATGGTGATGGGCGGCACCAGGCCGGCCTCGCGGAAAGCGTGTTCCGCGGCAATCCATGCGAGCGGTGACCGACAGATATTGCCCATGCAAACAAACAATATTTTCATGGGTTTACAAGACTTCCCTAAAGTGGATTCGCTTGCCGGAGCAAGGCCTCGACCCGGGCCAGGTCGGCCTCCGTGTCGACGCCGGCCGGGAACGGTTCCGGGGCCAGCGCCACGGCGATCCGCTCGCCGGCCTCGAGCACGCGCAGTTGTTCCAGCGATTCGATGCGTTCCAGCAGACCGGGCGGCATCGTCACATATCGCCGCAGGAAGCCGGCCCGATAGCCGTAGATGCCGATATGGCGCAGGAAGGTGAAGCCTTCGGGCAGACGCTCGCGATCACGCGCGAAGGCATCGCGCGCCCAGGGGATCGGGGCACGACTGAAATACAGCGCATCGCCATTCGCCGCCCGCACGAGCTTCACGCAGTTCGGCGAGAACAGTTCATCGGCGTCCAGCACGGGCGTGGCCAGCGTTGCCATCGGCGCGGTGCTGGCTGCCAAGGTCTCGGCGACGCAGCGGATGCCGCTGACCGGGGCCAGGGGCTCGTCGCCCTGCAGGTTCACGACGATGCGCTCATCGGCCCAACCCCGTTGCTGCGCGACTTCCGCCAGACGGTCGGTACCGGACGGGTGATCGGCCCGGGTCATGCACACGGTCGCGCCGCTGCCCTGCACTGCCGCGGCGATGCGTTCGTCATCGGTCGCCACCACGACCTCGGCCGCGCCAGCCGCGAGCGCGCGATCGACCACGTGCGACACCATCGGCCGCCCGTTCAACAGGCGCAAGGGCTTGCCCGGCAAGCGGCTCGCACCGAAGCGGGCCGGGATCGCGACGGAGAATTCCAGGCTCATGCGCTCTCCTTCAAGGCGTGCAGGCGGCGATGAATCAGGTCGCCGAATTCAGGCGGCAGCTCGACATCGATCGGCACCACCCAGATGCGGCCATCGGCATGCGGTGCACACTTGCCGGCATCTTTTTCGGTGATCAGGACGGGCAGATCGTCGTCGAATTTCAATTCACTGCCATCGAACGCATGATGATCCGGATACGGATGCGGCTCGACCACGAGACCGTGACTGCGCAGCAGATCGAAGAAGCGACGCGGATTGCCGATCCCCGCGACCGCATGCACGCGCTGCCCCGCGAACGCCGACAAGGGCTTGGCATGGGCCAGTTCACGCAGCGACAACACCCGTTCGGCGCGCAC
>JAKJFB010000618.1 GCA_022705125.1 Pseudomonadota bacterium | reverse complement strand
GCCGGAAGGCGTGCGCGTGGAGGGACTTTCGACGGTGAACGCCGAGGACTTCGATCCCGAGCTGATTCCGGAAAACGAGGACGGCGACCCGGCGGCCACGTTGCAGCACGTGTGGCGGTTCGGGCAGGGCGGCGGACGCGTCTTCCTCACGGTCGCGCCGGTCGCGCCCGAGGTGCGCGTGGTCGGCCGGCAGGTGCTCTCGCTCGACGACGACCGCATGGTGATGGCGGTCGATCTGGCGGCGGCGATCACCCGCGTTGGGTTGTTCAAACTCAGCTTCGCGCTGCCCGCCGGCCTCGAGGTCGAGGCGCTCAGTGGCGACGCGCTCAGCCATTGGACGGAGGCGCAGGAGGGCAGCCAGCGCATCGTGACGCTGCACCTCAATGGCCGCACGCTCGGCGACGAGAAGTTTGCGCTCACGCTCGTGGGCGCCGCGCCGCGCGCGCAGGAGGCGTGGCCGGTGCCGCATGTGCAGATTCGCGAGGCCACGCGCCAGACCGGCGAGGCGCTCGTTGTGCCCGGCAAGGGCCTGCGGCTGCGCGCGGTCGAACGCGAGAAGGTCACGCAGCTCGACCCGCGGCAGGTCGGCGGCCTGCAGCCCGGCACGCTGGCGTTCCGGCTGTTGCAGGAGGATTGGTCGGTGAAGCTCGGGATCGAGGCGCTGGAGCCGTGGGTGACGGTGCAGGCGCTGCAGGAGACGACCGTGCGCGAGGGCCAGACGCTCGTGCGGCTCGGCCTGCGTTACCGCGTGGAGAACGCCGCGGTGAAACAGTTCCGCCTGCGGCTGCCCGGGCTCGGCGACGAACGCGCCCGCACGGTGCGCGCGACCGGCTCGGCCGTGAGCGACCTCGTACGCGTCCCCGGCAGCGACGATCTGTGGGAGATCCGTCTCCAGCGCGGCATCGCCGGCGAGACCGACGTGCAAATCGAGTACCAGGGGCCGTCGGCCGGTGACCAGAAGACGGAGACGCTGGCCGTGCCGGAGTTCGTGGGCGTGCGGCAGGCGGTGCAGTTCGCCGTGGTGCGCGCGGGTGGCCGGCTCGAGCTCGAGACCGGAGCGTTGCCGCGCGGTTGGGCGCGGGCTGACTGGAGCGCCGTGCCGGCGTTTCTGCAGAACCGCACGGACCGCAGCGTGCCGGCGCTGTGTTTCCGCGTCGCGGAAGCCGAGGCGCCGCTCGCGGTCGCCGTGCGCCGCCACGAGGTGGCCGAGGCGCTCAAACTGCGCGTGACGCAGGGTGAGCTCGCGACGTTGTTCTCGCCGAGGGGCGAAAGCCTCACCGCGGTGGACCTGCGCGTCGACGTGCTCGAGAAGAGCACGCTGCGGATGCGGCTGCCCGAGGGCGCGAAACTCTTCAACACGCTCGTCAATGGCGAGAGCGTGGCGGTCGTGCGCGAGGGCGACGCGTACCTGTTCCACGTCGTGCCGAACTCCGCCGGCGAGCGCGCGGCGACAGTGCGCGTGGTGTACTCCGCGCCGTCCAAGAAGGACGGCGACGTAGCGCTCAGCGGCCCGCGGCTCAATGTGCCGCTGGAGAACGTCGCGTGGCGCGTGGTGATCCCAACCGGCTACGAGCTGGCCGACTACGGCGGCGGGCTGCGGTTGCGCGAGGAGCGCTACGGCGGGTCGTTCAGCGTGGCGGATTACCAGTCGTCGGTCTTCACGAAGCGCTCGGCCGAGTCGAAGAAGGCCGTGGCGATGCTGCAGGAGGCGAACAAGCTCATGCAGAAGGGCGACCAACAGAAGGCCGGCGAGGTGCTCGCCCGCGCCTACAACACGCAGGCACTCGACGAGGCGGCCAACGAGGACGCCCGCGTGCAACTCCGAAATCTGAAGACGCAGCAGACCGTGCTCGGCCTGAACACCCGCCGCCAGCGCCTCTACCTCGACAACCGTGTCGAGGCCGCGCGCAACGAGCAGCTCGAGCAGGCGGCCAGCCTGAACCCGTTCATGCAGGGCCAGGTGAACTTCGATCCCACGCAGGTCGACCAGCTCCTCATGGGCAACTCGGCCGACGAGAACACCGCGCTGCGCGGCA
>JAKJFB010000617.1 GCA_022705125.1 Pseudomonadota bacterium | reverse complement strand
TGTGGTGCTCGACCCGTACATGGGCAGCGGCAGCACCGGCCGCGGCGCCATTGCCGAGGGGTTCCAGTTCATCGGCATCGAGCGCGAACCCAAATATTTCGACATCGCCTGCCGCCGCATCGAAGACGCGCAGCGTCAAGGCAGGTTAATTACATGATCGAACTCCGTCCCTACCAATCCGACTGCATCGCCGGCCTGCGCGGCGCCTTCGCTGCCGGCTTTCACTCGCCGCTGCTAGTCTCGCCGACGGGCTCGGGCAAGACCGTCATGTTCTCATTCATGACCGGCCGCCTGATCGAGTCCGGCAAGCGAATCGTCCTGCTCTGCCACCGCGAGGAGCTGATCGAGCAGATCAGTCGCACGCTGACGGCGTTCAACGTCGCCCACGGGATCATCAGTGCTGGCAGCGGCTACGATCGCCGACAGATGGCGCACGTGGCGTCGGTGTTCACGCTCGCGCGCCGGCTGGATCGCGTCGAGGTTCCGGACTATGTGATCTGTGACGAAGCGCACCACGGCGTCGCCGGCAGCACGTGGGGCAAGGTCATCGCGTACTGGCGCGAGCGGAACCCGAAGCTGCGCCTGATCGGCGTCACGGCCACGCCGGAGCGGCTGAGCGGCGAGGGTCTGGGCGAGACGTTCGACACGATGGTGCTCGGCCCGACGACGCGCGAGCTGATCGACCTGCAGGCGCTGGCGCCGTATCGCCTGTTCGCGCCACGGCAGGCCGTCGACCTGTCAGGCATCGGCAAGCAGGGCGGCGACTTCAAGCGCGGCGAGGCCGCGGCCGTCATGGACAAGCCCGCCATCATCGGCGACGCGGCAGGGCACTACCGCAAGTTGTGCGACGGCGCGCCTGCGGTGGCGTTCTGCGTGAGTGTGGAGCATGCCGAACACACGGCCGAGCAGTTCCGGTCGATGGGATACAGGGCCGCCGCGATCGACGGCAAGATGGACCGCGGAATGCGTCGTGAGGTCATCCGCGACTTCGGGCGCGGCGCGATCAACGTCATCACGTCCTGTGAGCTGATCTCGGAGGGCTTCGACGTGCCCGGCATCGTCGCCGCGATCCTGTTGCGTCCGACCTGGTCGCTGGCGCTGTACCTGCAGCAAGTCGGGCGGGCGCTGCGGACGGCGCCGGGGAAGGCGCATGCGCTGATCTTGGACCACGTCGGCAACAGCCAGCGGCACGGCATGCCCGACGACGACCGCGAGTGGTCGCTGATCGGCCGCGACGGCGCGCGGAAGACCAAGGCCGCCGAGGCTGCATGCCGGCAGTGCGAGCAGTGCTACGCCGTGTCCCCCGCCGCCGCTGCGAAGTGCCGCGAGTGCGGCGCGCTGTTCCCGGTCAAGGCGCGTGAGGTCGAGGTTGTCGAGGGCGAACTGTCCGAGGTCGAGGTTGCGCGGATGAAGCGCGAGGCGGCGCGGGCGCAGGGGTCGGCGGACACGCTTGAATCACTGGCCGCGCTCGGTGCGATGCGGGGGTACAAGAACCCGCAGGCGTGGGCGCGGCATGTTTGGAACGCTCGCCAGCGGCGCGCTGGCTAACTGGAGTAGATCATGGCATCGAAGTTTCTTGGCGACATCGCCATCAAGGTTGGAACGTACAACGGGCAGGACGGCAAGGAGAAAGGCGAATACCGCCGCATCGGCCGCCTGATGCAGAGCGACGACGGCGGGCACTTTCTGCTGCTGAACGCGGACGTTCTGCCGATGCAGTTGAACTATCTGGCGAACAAGGAGCGCAAGTCATCGCTGCTGTGTTCAGTGTTCGCGCCGCGTGACGAGCAGGGCGGAGGAGCGAAGCCTGCGGCCGGCGCTGCGCCGGGCAGCGATGACGAGATTCCGTTCTGATGGACGCCAGCACGACCGAGGCGCGGCGTATCCAATGGCGCCGCGTCGACAAATACTGCCTACAGGGCGACGGATACTCAATCAGTCGCGCAAACGTCGGCGCGGGCGTGAGTTATCACCTATGGCGAGATCCGCGACGCGAGCCGGATGCAGGCATCAAGGAGCACGTGCGCGGCGTGTACC
>JAKJFB010000616.1 GCA_022705125.1 Pseudomonadota bacterium | reverse complement strand
AAGCCGTTGCCGCACGGGCTGGCATCGAGCCGCAGGCGCATCTCGGCCACGTCGGCACGCGCCTTCTCGGCCAGGTAGCGCGTCCGCAACTCGGCAGCGTGCTGCGCGCAGTCCTCGTCGAGCCACTGCTCATCGTCGGGCGCTGCGCGACTCGCGCCGCACTCGTCGTCGCTGTTGGCCGACAGCTTGCCCACTTCGACGCGACAGCACTTCGGGCAGCGCGTAGGTTGGTTGTCCTTGTCCCTCATGGCACCTCGTTACCACAGCACGTCCACCCTGGGCGAACTCGTCGCGCGAATAGCTCGACGTAGGGCCCGGCGTTGAGGCGCTCGACGAGGTCGTAGAACTCCTCGGGCTTGGCGCTGTGGCGGTTCTGCGGCACGCGCGCCTCGAACGTGCTGCGCACGCTGCGGTCGCGCACGACCGGCCGGCCGCGGGTCGCGATGAGCGCGACCTCGTGCTCGTTGCGCACGCGCCGGCCCATCCCGAACCAGCGGTTCCCTTTCGACGTCTGCTTGCGCCACACGATCTCGCTCTTGAGCTGGAAGCCCCAGGCGTCGATCAGGTCGAGCGACTCGCGCTGCATCGACGCGCAGCGCCACAGGTACAGCGTGCAGTCCTTGGCAAGCGGCGGCAGCGGGAACAGCATGAGCTCGCCGATCGACATCGTCGGGTAGTGCTTCGCCGCGCCGCGCTTCGGGCCCGGCAAGGTGTCCTTGAAGCGCCACGGGGGGTCGGCGCACAGGACCGCGGCGGGTGCGGCGCGTCTACCCATCGATCTGCGCCAGGCGCGAGGTCTCGCTGCCGACGAAGCGACCGATCTGACCCCAGTCCCAGCGGACGGTGACGGCGTCGGGCTCGCGCTCCACGACCTCGCCGATCCACGGGTACCCGATGCTCTGCACCTTGCTGCCAACCTGGAACGCGGTGCTGTCCTCGTAGCTGTACTTGGTCTTCATGGTGCTCATCTTAGAAGCTTGCGCAGTTCCTTTGAAGACGTGGCGATCGCGAAAATCACGGCGTCGTCCTCGGCGGGTTCGTCATCTTCGGCGCGCCAGGTCGCGTCGCACTTCACGACGGCGTGCCGCCCCTCCTGCGCGAACATCTTCATGGCGATGCCGACGGCCTCTTCGGCCGAGGTGACGCCATCGATGCCTTCGCCCCACCACAGGACGGTGAAGGTCTGCGCCGGCTTGGAGACGGCGTGCGGGATGTAGAGCCCGACACGTCCACCGGGGTGACCTGGAATCGAGTGCGGGTCGCCGCTCCAGAACTCGAAGTTCCAGTAGACGTTCCCCTTGATGTTGTCGCTGCTCATGGTCGTCACAGTTTAGTCCCCACAGTCGCACGCCCCGATCTCGATCTTCTCGCGCTGGTTGACCTTGCGCTTGAGCCCGCGCGCGACCAGGTCCTTGAGCAGCACCTCGGTGCGGTCGCCGCCGCGGATGATGCTGTGGCCGAACTCCTCCTCGAGCGCCATGCGCTGGGCGAACACGTCCGGGTGGTGCTCGGCGACCGCGATCCAGTAGGCGTAGCCCCCCTTGACGCAGCCGACGCAGTTGGCGTGCTCGGCCCACTCGTACATCGCCGACGGCTTGACGCCCATCTCGCACTGCACCCAGTCGGCGGTCTGCTGCTTGGTGACGCCCTCCTCGATCACCGGGAACCGCACCACCACGCCCTGCGCCGCGCAGCGCCCGACCATGCGCTCGACGCGGCGCGGCTCGCTCGCGCTGTAGCCGATCACCTTGACGACGTCGTGGCCCTCGGCGCGCAGGTCGGCGATGAACTTGTCGCCAGGCTGCGCCTTCAGGATGCGCGAGCAGAACGTGTTCTGCCCGTTGCCGAGGTAGCCCTCGTCGCGGAACAACTCCGTCACGCTGCGGCCGTCGCTGCGCTCGGTGATGGGCATCTCGAGCTTGGCGGCCATCTCGCGGATGAACCGGTAGGTGTCGGGGTGCTCCTCCTTCGTGTCGTGGAACAGCAGCACGACCTCCTGGCGCGGGAAGGTGCGCAGCGCCCAGCCGGCGCACCACGCC
>JAKJFB010000615.1 GCA_022705125.1 Pseudomonadota bacterium | reverse complement strand
CCTGATTTCATCGGCTTCACGAGCGCGCACGTCTCGAACGGCGCCATGGCGCGTCGACGTCCGTGATAAGCGGGAACGCGATTTCCTGACTGTTGCGCTATACTCCCGCATCGGTGTTCGGCTCGGAGGCTCCAGCATGCGCAATCGCATTCTCGCTCTGATGATCGCGGCATTCGTTTCCCTGGGGCTTTCGGGAGCGGCGGAAGCTCAGACGCCCAGCCGGTTTGCGGCGCCCGCACCGTCGGTAGACCTGCGAAACCTCGATCAGGAAGAGGCCGGCGCCCTTCTGGAGGCGCGCGCCGCCGTCGCGGAGATGCGCCTCCTGGCCCGGACACCCGAAGAGCGGGCGCTCGCCGAGGCGGACGGGCAGACTGTCGAGCGTGTGTCATTGCTGATTGCTGAACGCAAACGGCTGAGAAAGGAGATGGCGGCAGCACAGGCGAGAGGAGCTGCGGGTCGTGACCAGCTCCTCGCTGCAACCCTGCAGATGCAGGAGACGCAGATGAGCTTCAACCTGCAGTACCTGCAGTTGCAGAGCCAGATGCAACACGAGAATCGCAGCTACACCGCCATCTCGAACATCATGAAGACCAGGCACGACACTGTGAAGAATTCGATCTCGAACGTGCGCTGACGCGCGTGTGACTGGCGGTCAATGCGAACGGCAAGGCAAGTGTCAGGACGTTGGCGACGCGCCCACGGCGCAACGGGCTCTCGATGCGCAGCGAGTAGAACAACAGTCCGTGCCGCAAGGCTTCACTCACACCCTCGCCGCAACCTCTTTCCAGTGCAGCAGCAGCAGCAATCGAGGCATCGTAGATGCTGGCTGCATGCGCGCAGGCACGCGCTGGCGCACGATGGTGAATGCTGAGTGTCGGCGGGGGCAAGCTCGAGATTGGCGTTCAGGGCTTCGGGTGCTTTCTCGGGTCGGTTGCCCCGGTCAGGGCGAGTTTGCGTCGTGCGAGGGATATGACTTCATTGATCGCCTGGACGCTGACTACCCGCCATTGGCGATGAGGCGCCTGGCTTTAACGCCGTGCACCAGATTGCGGCGCGCGAAGTCGCGCTGCGCAATGTCCATCAGCGAATGAAGCCGGGCGGTCATTTCATCTCAAAGAGGTCGCGCCTTGCACAAATGGATCCGGATGCAATCGGGACAGGCGGACGGCCCGTTGGGACACGGCGCGCCCGCAGGGCGAGGGCAGCGTCGCAGGGTGCGTGGCCGCATCAGCTGTTTCCGGCGCAGGCCCAGTCGTTCCAGTCGCCGAAGGCAGGCGGTGGTGCAGCGATCTCGACAGCGATTGAGGGTCGTGTTTCCGCGAGCGTCTCAAGCAGCGTGTGGGCGGCGTGGGCGCCGGCGTCGCCATTGTCGGCGCCTATCACGAGCCGCGCGATATCGCCGGGCGGGTTGAAGTGCGCAAGGTTCCAGGCGGAGAGAGCGGCCCATGCCGGCAGGGTGAGCGCTTGTGACGCTGCAAGCGCGGTCTCCACTCCTTCAGCGACGAGAAGCGTCGCGCCGTGTGCGTGCAGGCGCACAGCGCCGCCCAGAAGACGCCCCACCACGCGCCGCGGCGTCGCGACCGGCGCCTTGCATGCGCCGTGCGCCGACAGGAGCGTGATCTGCACGCCCTGCAGGGCGCCCGCATTGTCCTCGATGGCGGCGAGGAGCGCGGGACGTCGTCGCCTGTCGTCGAGTGCGCTGGCGCGGGAGTGGAAGGCAAGCGCTGCGCTTGCCGCGCCGTGCGCAATCCTGCGGGCATGGAGATAGCGGTGTGCAGGCGTGCCCTCGACGGCGACGCCCTCGCTCCAGATGGCGCGTGCGCGTGCGGTCTTGTCTTCCACGCGCGGCTGAACGACGAGCGGGCGTGCGATGGGCGGCGCTCGTCCGTCGGGCGGCGCGTCGTCGAGAAGACCTCGCGCACGCAGGTGATCGCGCACGGCGCGCCAGTCGTCTCTCGGGCTGAAGCAATGCACGAGCACCCGACCGTCCTCGGCGAGGGTGAGCGAGACCGAGCGGTCGTGCGAGGTGTGGCCGGGCCCGG
>JAKJFB010000614.1 GCA_022705125.1 Pseudomonadota bacterium | reverse complement strand
TCGCGCAGATGGGCGCCTCCTGCATGGTGATCCCGTTCAACGCGCTCGAGGAGGCCTCGAACCGCGCGCTGGTGCATGGCGCGGTAGCACAGTTCGGCCGCCTCGACGTGCTGTGCAACATCGCGGGCGCCTGCCGCGCGGATCATTTCCTCGACATCGGGCTCGGCGACTGGGAACGCATGTTCGCGATCAACGTCACCAGCCTGGTGGCGATCTGCCAGGAAGCGCTGCCGCATCTGTGCGAGTCGCGCGGCAACATCGTGAACATGTCCTCGGCCTCGGCGCTGTGCGGCGCGGCCTACTGGAGCGCCTATGCGGCCTCGAAGGCGGCGGTGGCGTCGCTGAGCAAGTGTCTCGCGGTGGAATTCTCCGGCAAGGGCGTGCGCGTCAACGCGGTCTGCCCGGGCGGCGTGAACACCACGCTGGCCACGACCTACAGTGTGCCGCCCGATGTGGACATGGCGCTGGTGCAGCGCCTGTTCCCGCTGTTTCCGGCGGCGGAACCCGCGGAGATTGCATCCGCCGTGGCCTATCTGGCTTCCGACGAGGCGCGCTACGTCACCGGCGTGGCGTTCAATATCGACGGCGGACAGATGACCTGAGCACGCACGAAGCAACACGGATCACCAGCATATGAGCGCGTACGAACACCTGATGTCCCCGGGCCGCATCGGCGCCATGGAGCTGCGCAACCGCATCTTCATGACGCCGATGGGCTCCAACACCGCCGATGACGAGGGCTACTGCGGTGAACGCCTGCGCCAGTACTACGGCGCTCGCGCCGAGGGCGGTGCGGCGCTGCTGATCATGGGTTCGGTGGCGATCAGCTGGCCGGTGGGTTCGGCGAACTGGCGCCAGGTCGCGATATCCGACGACCGCTTCATTCCAGGGCTGCAGTCGGTCGCGGACGTGGTGCACGGGCATGGCGCAAAACTCGCGGTGCAATTGCAGCACGCGGGACTCACCGCGATGAACGACATCCGCGACGGCCGGCCGATGCTGACGCCCTCGGTGCCGAAGGAAAAGGAGGGCGACATGGGGCCCTACCTGTTCCCCGAGGAAGCGGCCGCGATGTCCACGCCCTATGCCAATCCGCATGCGAAGGTCGCCTACCAGGTGGCGACGGAGGCGGACATCGCGTGGCTGATCGGCCAGTTCGCCGATGCCGCGGATCGCGCCAGGCGCGCGGGCATCGACGCGGTGGAACTGCATGCGGGACACGGCTACGTGATCCACAGCTTCCTGAACCCCTCGGTGAACCAGCGCAGCGATCGCTGGGGCGGCTCGCTGGAGAACCGCGCTCGCCTTCTGGTCGAGGTGATCAGGGCGATCAAGCAACGTTGCGGCACGGACTACCCGGTGTGGTGCCGCCTCGACGGCATCGAGTTCCTGACCGAGGGTGGCATCACGCACGAGGACGCGAAGGATACGGCGCGCATGGCCGAGGCGGCCGGCGCCGACGCGATCCACGTGAGCTCCTACGCCGATGCCTCGAAGGGCGAGAGCTTCACCGCGGCGCACACCACGCACAAGCCGTGCGGCTTCGTGGAGTACGCGGCCGGCATCAAGTCGGTGGTGAACATTCCCGTGATAACGGCCGGGCGCATCGAACCCGAGGTGGGTGAGCGCTTGATCCGCCAGGGGAGGATCGACTTCGTGACCATGGGGCGCAAGCTCCTCGCGGACCCGGAACTGCCGCGCAAGATCAACGAAGGGCGCGCGCACGAGATCCGGCCCTGCATCTACTGCTACACCTGCATCAGCCAGATCTTCGTGAACCGCAGCGTGATCTGCGCGGTCAACGCACGCACCGGGCGCGAGTTCGAGACCGTGATCTCGCCGGCCGAGCAGCCGAAACGCATCCTGATCGCCGGCGCCGGCCCGGCCGGCATGGAGGCCGCGCGGGTCGCGCGACTGCGCGGGCATACCGTGATTTTGTGTGACAAGGCCTCGCGCCTGGGCGGCACGGTGTTCTTCAGCACCGCCTCGTATCCGCCCAACGGCGGCCTCGTGCGCTACCTCAGCGGCGAGATGGAGCGGCTCGGCG
>JAKJFB010000613.1:340-2052 GCA_022705125.1 Pseudomonadota bacterium | reverse complement strand
CACGGTGATCCTGCACCCGATGGCGGGCGGCATTCCGTTGCCGAGGGCGTGGAACTGCCTGCGGCTCTATGCCGACAAGGTGTTGCAGCCGCTGGGTATCGGTGTGCGGGACTCCGCTGGCCTGCCGCAACACGCCTGACGGCGGCGCGGGCGTCATCGTCGGCCCGGGGGCGAACGTGAGCAATCCGTAAATTGTCCTGCACCCGACCCGCGGTTACCGTGGGTCGCGCCAATGACATCGCGGAGAAAACGATGATTACCAGCCTCGACCAGTTCTGCATCAACGTCAGCGATCTCGAGCGTGCCGTGCGCTTCTACGAGCAGGCGCTGGGGCTCGCGGTCACGCACCGCATCGAGATCCCGGGCGTGAGCGAGGTCGTGCTCGCGGGCGCCAGCGGCAACCGCATCCAGCTCGCCCGCCACCACGACCACGAGGGCGCCATCGATCACGGCAACGCGCTGTGGAAGCTGTATCTGAACACCGACGATTGCGCGCGCCTCTACGCGCGGGCGATCGAGGCCGGCGCCGAGGCCGTCTCGCCGCCGCAACTCCTCGCGCAGTGGCAGGTGACGGCGGCGTTCATCAAGGATCCCGACGGCTACCAGATCGAGATCATCCAGCAGCATGCGGAGTGAACGCGGCGCGAATTTGCGGGCAGCGATCAGTGCCCGAACAGCATGCGCCTGAATTGCCCTGTCTTGTCGTCCCCGGCGTCGCGCGCGACCAGGTACTCGACGTGCTGTCCGGCGTGCGCGCGCGGGTCGAGACGGATGGTCCACAGCGGGTCGACCCGGTTCGGCACCATCGAGAAGCGCATGTCGATCACCTGCAGCGGATCCTGCGGGTGCGGCGCCAGGTAGCCGTTGGAAAACCAGCGGAAGCGCTCCACGTCCTTCGCCTGCTGGCTGTCGGGCGCCAGCCACGCCAGGTGGCGGCGCGTATCGAGCACCGGCACCGATTCGCCCGGGTAGAAGCGCGTGCCGGCGCCCGCGCGCACCGTGTCCACGTAAAAGCGGTCTCCGGCCTGGTACACGATCTTCCACAGCAGGATGTTGCCGAAGCTCGGCTTGGCTTCGAGCCGCACGGGGTGATGCCCGCGCGCCAGCGCCTGCTCCATGCCCGCGGCGCTCGCGCGCTCGCGCTGCACCAGGCCGAGCAGCGGGTAGGCCACGGCCCAGGCGAGAGCGAACGCGGCCAGCGCGCGGCTGCGCCTGGCAACCGACCAGCCCGCCAGCAGCAGCACCGGCAGCGTGAACGCGGGATCGATCACCGACACCAGGTTCCACGCGATGCGCGCATCCGAGAACGGCCACAGCAGCAGGGTGCCGTAACTGGTGCAGGCGTCGAGCACGCCGTGCGTCGCGTAGCCCAGCGCGGCGAACAGCCAGGTTCTGCGAAACGACAGCCAGCGGCGCGCGAACAGCGCGTACAGCACCAGCGCGACCAGCAGGCTGCCGATCGGGATGAACGCCAGCGCGTGCGTGAACTGGCGATGGTATTCGAGGAACAGCAGCGGATCGCGCGAGGAGCGGATCAGCACGTCGAGGTCCGGCGCCATGCCGCCGAGCAGGCCCACCACGGCGGCCGCCCGCATCTCGTGCGCCGAGGCGCCGCTCTGCGCGGCGCTCGCTCCCAGCACCGCCTGGCTCAAGGGGTCCAGAACAGCTTCCTCCCGTCGCGAGTGATCGTTGCAGTCAGCAGTGTAATGGTT
>JAKJFB010000613.1:0-330 GCA_022705125.1 Pseudomonadota bacterium | reverse complement strand
GCGCGGCGATGCATTTGACTTCGTCTCGGCCCGCCCGCTACAGTCCGGCGCAAATGGATCGCGCCGCCGGCGGCGCGATACTGCAAACAAGGTAGTCCGGAATCCGCCCGTGTCGGGCGCTGCACGGTCCACTCCCCGAGCCTTGCATGGACTGGCAGACACCATGACGAATTCCCCGGCGCCGCCAGAGAGCGCAACCGAGTCCCCGGACGGCTGGTTCATGGTGGGCGGCGCGCTGCTCGCGCAGTTTTTCATGATCGGCTTCTACAGCTATTCCTTCAGCTTCCTCGTGCTGCCGCTGCAGGAGGAGTTCGAGGCGAGCCGCACGCA
>JAKJFB010000612.1 GCA_022705125.1 Pseudomonadota bacterium | reverse complement strand
CGCCTCCGGCAAAACCCTCGAGCACGCCGCCCAGCAACCACCAGTATTCGCCGGCGGCCCCGCCACCGGTGAGGCCGAGCATGCGCTCGGCGGCACGCTGCATCAGCCGCAGGTGGACCGGATCGGTGTGCCCGCGGATCACGCCGAGCAGGCCGACCTGGTAGAGATGGCGCAGGCGCCGCGGCAAGCCCTCGTCGAGCACCTGCGCTACGCCGGCCGGCTGCAGCACCGGGCATTGGCATGCCGATGCCCGGCATTGCGGCAGGAAACACGTCTCGGGAAATTCGGGCAGCGACTGCAGCGCGCGCATCGCGTTGATGTCTTCGAGCAGCACTTGCGGCACCGCGTGCGTGCAACCCGCCAGGTAATCGGGGTAACGCGCCAGCACGTGCAGCGCCCGCGAGACCGCATCGCACGCCACGGCATCGGCCACAGGCGATGCGCCGATCACGGCCGCGAGCTCGCGCGCCAGTTGCGCGGCGTCGGTCAATTCCAGCAGCCGCAGCACGCCGTCGGCCTGCTGCAGTGCTGCGACGCAGGCATCGAGGCCCTGCCCCTCGCTTGCCGGCTGCGTCGCGAGCGCGAAATCGGCCTGCGCCTGGCGCAACAGCCGCGACAGCTCCGGTCGCACGATATTGAGCGAGGCAGGATTCAATACTGGCTCGAAGTACACCCGGTCACCTCTCAGGAATTCTGCGCGCACGGCTGCGCCAACGGCACCGGCTCAGTATAGACGCTGGATTCGCGGCGATCGTGCGCGCTATTCCTCGCCCGCGGCGGTCCACAGGCACTTGCCGCCGCTCGCCTTCACGATGGCGGCGAGGCGCTGGCGATGGCTCTCGAGTTCCTCCGCGCAGGGCTTCAGCACGCGCAGTCGCGCCCGCGTCGCGGGCAGGCGCACGATCTGGATCTCCCCGGAGAAACCCTGCGCCGCGCTGTCGCTGTCGCCACCCAGCGCGAGCGCGGTCTGCCCGCCGGTCATGTGCAGGTAGACGTCGGCGAGGATCTCCGCGTCGAGCAGTGCGCCGTGCAGGTCGCGCTGCGAGTTGTCGACGAAGTAGCGCTTGCACAGCGCGTCGAGGTTGTTCTTCTGTCCCGGATGGCGGGCTCGCGCGAGCGCCAGCGTGTCGGTATGCGTGCAGTGGTCCGCGATGCGGCCGTAGCCAGGGCCCAGCAATGCGAGCTCGTTGTCGAGAAAGCCGAGATCGAACGGCGCGTTGTGGATCACCAGCTCGGCGCCGCTGACGAACGCCAGGAACTCGTCGACGATCTGCGCGAACGGGGGCTTGTCGGCGAGGAACGCGGTGGTGATGCCGTGCACCTCGACGGCGCCTTCGTCGACCGGGCGGCCGGGGTTGATGTACTGGTGGAAATGCCGCCCCGTCAGGCGCCGATCGAGCAGTTCCACGCAGCCGATCTCGATGATGCGGTGGCCCTGGCTGTACTCGAGGCCGGTGGTTTCGGTGTCCAGCACGATCTGTCGCATCAGCCGCCCTCCACCGCGAGGCGATCGGCGAGCTCGTCGATGCCGCGGTTCGCCAGCGCGTCGGCGCGCTCGTTCCCGGGATGGCCGCTGTGTCCGCGCACCCAGTGCCATTGCACCGCGTGGCGCCCGGCCTGCTCGTCGAGCGCCTGCCACAGGTCGGCGTTCTTCACGGGCTGGCGATCCGCGGTGCGCCAGCCGCGCTTCTTCCAGTTCTTCATCCACTCGGTGATGCCGCTGCGCACGTACTGCGAGTCGGTGTACACGTCGATGCGGCAGGGCTCGCGCAGCGCCGCCAGCGCGCGGATCGCGGCGGTGAGCTCCATGCGGTTGTTCGTCGTATGCGGCTCGCCGCCGTGCAGCTCGCGCTCCGTGCCAGCGTAGCGCAGCAGCGCGCCCCAGCCGCCGGGGCCGGGATTGCCGCGGCAGGCCCCGTCGGTGAATATCTCTACGTGTTTCATTCGGCTCCGGGATCAGTGGATCGTGGTATCGCGCACGCTCGGGGTCGCGAGCGGCACCGCGCCAAGGCGCGGACGCATGCGGCGAAGCAAGGGCTTCACGGGCGTCAGCGGG
>JAKJFB010000611.1 GCA_022705125.1 Pseudomonadota bacterium | reverse complement strand
TCTTCATGGACGTTGACCTCCAGAAACTGTTGGGAGAGACGCGCCCCGGTCACGAGCGGGAATGTGCCGCCGCCGTCAGTTGCGGACTCGTGACCGGAGCATGCGTCAGGTTTGACGGCTGCCCCGGGGGGAGGGTGCTACACTCCAGCGAAGGCGTAGTCGAGTTCGCCGCGCACAATGCCTGCGGTGAACTTCGGGGCTACGGCGAAGGCAGCCACGTCCCCCGTGAAGAGGATGCGGTTGTACTTCAGCAGCCCCTTCGGGAGCGCCTGGTTGATGACCATCTGGCCGGCGGCCAGCGTCGTCAGCGCTTCGGTCGTGATGAGCGTCGTCCAGTCGCTGTTGTTCGCGCTGGTCTGGAACTTCACCACGAGGGTGCCGCCGGCGCCGAACGTGCCCGCCGCGTCGACCTTGCAGAAGATCGACAGGTTGCGCGAGAGGTCGTCCTTGTGGGACGCCCAGTCGAGCGTGTTGGTGGACGCGGTGTCGCCCGTGGCGGTGCCGATGGTCTGTCCGTTGGAGAACAGGTCTTGAAGTGAGAGGATCATGTGATGTTTCTCCTTTCGGGGTTAAGAGACGACCGTCTCGTTGGTGTTGAGCGCGTCGCAGAGGCGCACGGGGACGCCGAACAGCGTCGGCGTCTTGCGCTGCTCCAACTCGGCGTAGGCGATGGCGTTGCCGCGCGTGGCCCGACCGTAGAGGATCTTCAGCGACTCCCACACGCCCTTGGGCATGTAGAACACGCGCCGAGTCCCGCCGCCGCCCTTCACGCGACCCTCGAGCTGGTCGACGAGCTCCAGATAGCTCGGCTGGCCGGTGGCAGCGAGCATCACGTCGCTCTCGATGTTGGCGATGCGACCGCCGTAGCGGAAGTCGCGCACGTCGAGGCCGATGTCCCAGTAGAAGTACTGGCGGTAGGCTTGGTACGTCCCGCCGGAACTGTCCGTCACGTCGACCGTGTCGAACGAGCCCTTGCTGATGCCGCCCTTGGAACCCTGCGGGTAGAAGCAGCGCATCGTCGAGTTGCCCCAGTTCAGGAGCCAGATCGAACGGTACGCTGCGGCAGACGGGTTTGACGCCTTCTTGCCGTCGAACACGTAGTGCGAGGCGACCTTGTCGTCCGAACCCGTGCTCCCGATGGTGTTGTAGAAGTTCGTCAGGCCGTTGAACTTGCGGGCCTCGGTCTTGAGGTTCCCGTAGAACAGCGCGTCCGCCACTTCGTTGCCCATGCCCTCCATGTGACCCTTCACCTCGTCGGCGAGGAAGGCCGACTTGTTCGGGTCGCGGTCGAAGAGCCGCTTGTCGATCTCAAGCTTGCTCGCCAGAGAACCGGCGACGTTGACGATCTGCTGCTTGCTGCCCTTGCTGGCCTGGATGCCCTGGTAGAAGGCGGCCCAGGTCGCTCCGGCGATGCCAGTGCGGATCGTCGTGCGGTTCGAAGAACCGTCGTTTGCCTCGACGACGGGAATGTCGTCCAGGATTTCGTTGACCTCAACTGCGAGGTCGACGATGTCGTGATCGAAGCTCTTGTCCCCCTTGAGCCCGGAGGCGAGATCTCGATACGTCACGTTCGTGTTACCGATTGTGCCCATGTGTTACTCCTTGTCCTTTGATGTGGGTATCGCTACCCGTTTGCCTCCGCCTTGCGGTTCGAGGACGCGATCCACGCTTCGGCGAAATCCTTTGAATTCATGCCTCCGGCATCCTTGCCGGAAGCCCCGTCGTCTGTGGCCACGCTGCGACCGTAGCCCGCCAGCGCCTCGATGATGCGAGGGTCGTTGCAGAACGCGGGAATGCCCTTGAGCTCGTCCCACGCCTCGCCGAACAGCGCCTTGCCGCCCCGCTTCGCCTCGGACACGAAACGCCCGATGTCGGCCCCGAACTTCTCCTTGGACGCCGACACGAGCCCGGACACGAGATCGCGCTGCGCCTTCACTTCCGCCTTGAGCCTTGCGCCCTCGAGCGCGGCCAGGCCGTGGACGACGGCGGAAGACTGCTTGGCGGAAAGGCCAATCCCGGACAGGAACGGAGCGAGCACCTTCACCTCGACATCGCCGA
>JAKJFB010000610.1 GCA_022705125.1 Pseudomonadota bacterium | reverse complement strand
CCCGCGCCCTGGATGGCCAGATTGGCCGTGTTCTGGTCGACGCCGCCGATGGCCGCGCCGATCTGCGCCGCCGCCATGCCAACCTGCAGCAGGGTGCCGCGCTCCTGCGCCTTGGCGCCATGGCGCGCCGCCGCGTGCACGATCTCGTGGCCGAGCACCGCCGCGAGCTCGGCCTCGTTCTGCAATTCGGTGAGCAGGCCCCTGTTGACCGCGATCTTGCCGCCGGGCAGGGCCCAGGCGTTCGGCACCGAGCTGTTGAGCACGACGAACTCGTACGGCAGCTTGCGATCGGCCACCGCCGCGAGTTTCTGTCCCACTTCGTCCACATAGTCCGTCAGTTCGGGCATCACGGTGAAATCGCCGCCTTCGCTCTGGCGGGTCGGCGCGTAGTACTGCTCGCCCATCTTCACTTCCTGGGCTTCGGATACGAACTGGATCTCCTTGTCGCCCGTCACGGGGTTGACGCCGCAGGCGCTCAGGACACCGACCGAGAAGATGCACAGGCATAATTTCAGGCTTCGCATGGCCAACTCCTTCGCGGGGATGCGGGCAACGTTCGGCATCGTATATCCGACGACGACGCAGCCGGTCAAATGTGCCCGCGGGAAAGCGACGCCCCTGGACTCGGGATCGCGACCTACGTGCAGGCGCCGCCGGGCAAGCGCCGGCACGCGCTAATCCGCGCCGGGGCATCGACACGTACAATCGTGATGGCGACCCCCACCGGCATGAAGCTCGCAAGGCTGCCGCGAATCGCACTGGTGGTGCTGTTCGCGCTGGCGCTGTCGGCGTGCGGCACGCGCCTGCTCTACGAGCGCATCGATACCCTGCTCTATTTCCAGCTCGCCAGCCAGGTCACCCTGGACGACGGGCAGGCCCGCGCGCTGCGCGCCTCGCTGCGCGAGCTCCACGCCTGGCACCGCGGCGCGGCACTGGATCGCGAACCGCGCGGGCTTTCGCGAACGCTTGCGACAGCTCGTCGGCACGCATACGGCAGATCCGCACTACGGGGCGAGGCTGGCGCACCTGCTGATGCACCCCGAAGACGGCTGGGACCCAGCCTGCCGCGCGCGCTACGCGGCCAACAGCGCGGTCGTCGTGACGATGCTGGCGGAGCTCGACCGCACGCTCAGCGAACGCCAGCGCGCGCGGCTCGGCGCGAAGTTGCGCCGCTACGCCCTGGATTTTCGCGAGCTCGCCGCCATCTGAGCGGCAGCACTTGCCGCGCCAGCGCCGCGCTCACGAACCCGCAAGACCGGCCAGGTAATCAGTGATCATCCGTGCCAGCTCCTCGGTGCTCCCCGGCGACAGGATGTCCCCCGCGAGCACGTGTTGCGACGGGTCGGCGGAGCGCTCGAACACGACCAGCCGTTTGCGCTCCCCGCCCCACTCGGCAAACGCATCGGCCACCGCGGCCGGGTCGATCACCCGGTCCGCCGGCGAATAGATCATCAGCGTCGGGACGCCGATCGCGGACTTGTCGAGAGCCGCCACCTCCTTCACGAGCCGCACCAGTTCCGGCAGCGCCCGGTAGGGATAACTCCACGTCCAGTAGCGGGCCTGGCGCGCGTTGTGCGGCTGCCAGCTGCGGTAGCCCTCGCCGAGATAGCCGAGCAGCGCCGGTCCGAGCAACGGCCAGTCGAGCAGGTACAGCGTGCGGTCACGCGGCGCGAAATTGGGCGAGATCATCACCAGCGCGGCCAGCGAGTCGTCGTGCACGCGGCTCGCCGCCCAGGTCGACAGCGTGCCGCCCGTGGACGTCGACAGCAGCACGACGCGCTCGCCGATGGCGCGCCCGATGGCCAGCGCTTCCAGCGTGTCCTGCTGCCACGCCGCCACGGAACCCTCCAGCATCGCCGCGCCATCGCGCCCGTGGCCGGTGAGGCGCGTGTGGAACAGGTTCGCGCCTAGCGCGGCGGCGACCCGCTCTGCGAGCGGGAACACTTCCTGGCGCGTCGCCGAGTAGCCGTGCAGGTAGACCAGCGCCAGCGGCGTCCGGGCCGGTTCGCCGCCGGCCCACCGCACCGCGCGTTCGGCTCCCGGCGTGATGCCCGGTTCG
>JAKJFB010000060.1 GCA_022705125.1 Pseudomonadota bacterium | reverse complement strand
GACGCGCCCGGGCGCCACGCCGGTCAGTGAACAGGAAGAGATCGACCGGGTGGCGCCGGTGGTGGCCGCCATCGCGGCCCGCCTCGACATCGTCATTTCCGTGGACACCAGCAACGCGCAGTTGATGCGGGAAGCCGCGGCGCTCGGTGCGGGGCTGATCAACGACGTGCGCTCGCTGCGGCGCGAAGGGGCGCTCGAGGCGGCGCGTGATACCGGGCTTGCGGTATGCATCATGCACATGCAGGGCGAGCCCGGAACGATGCAGCAGACACACTCTTACACCGATGTCGCGGTAGAAGTGAGTGATTACCTGCTGGCGCGGGCCGCAGATTGCGAACGCGCGGGCATCGCGCGCGACCGGCTGCTGATCGACCCGGGATTCGGTTTCGGCAAGACCCTGGAGCACAATCTCGCGCTGTTCCGCGGCCTGCGCGGGCTGGCGGCGCTGGGGTTGCCGGTGTTGGTGGGCGTCTCGCGCAAGTCGATGATCGGGCAGGTCACCGGTCGCCCGGTGCGCCGCCGGCTGGCGGGGGGGCTGGCGTTGGCTACACTTGCGGCGGATGCGGGCGTCAGCATCGTGCGCACCCACGACGTGGCGGCGTGTTGCGATGCGCTGAAGATGTTTGCGGCGGTCAACGAAGGAGTGATGACACGATGACCAGGAAATACTTCGGCACGGATGGCATACGCGGCAAGGTGGGCGTGGCGCCCATCACGCCGGACTTCGTTCTGAAGCTGGGCTGGGCCGCCGGGCGGGTGCTCGCGCGACACAGCCAGGGTTCGCGTACCCGAAACCTGGTGATCATCGGCAAGGACACGCGGATTTCCGGCTACATGTTCGAGTCGGCGCTGGAGGCCGGGCTGGTGGCCGCGGGGCTCGACGTCACGCTGCTTGGCCCGATGCCAACGCCCGCGGTCGCCTATCTCACGCGCACGTTTCATGCGGCGGCAGGCATCGTGATCAGCGCCTCTCATAATCCCTTCGACGACAACGGCATCAAGTTCTTCTCCTCGCGCGGGACCAAGCTGCCCGACGAGCTGGAACGCGAGATCGAGGCCGAGATGGATGCGCCGATGCAGACCTGCGATTCGCGCGGGCTGGGTAAGGTGACGCGCATGCTGGACGCCGAGGGGCGCTACATCGAGTACTGCAAGAGTACCTTCCCGCTGGACGCGAACCTCGACGGGCTGCGCATCGTGGTCGATTGCGCACACGGCGCGACCTACAAGGTGGCGCCGGCGGTGTTCGCGGAGTTGGGCGCCACCGTGATCGAGCTCGGCATCGAGCCTGACGGTTTCAACATCAACCAGGATTCCGGCTCCACGGCCCCGGAGGGGCTGGCGCGCGCGGTGCGGGAGCATCGCGCCGATCTCGGTATCGCGCTCGACGGCGATGGCGACCGGCTGATCTGTGTCGATGATTCAGGTGCGCTCGTCGACGGCGACGAACTGCTGTACATCATCGCGGCCGAGCAGCAGCGAGCCACCGGCGTTTGCGGCGGCGTGGTCGGCACGCTGATGAGCAACCTCGGCATGGAGGTCGCGCTGCGCGAGCTCGGCATCCCGTTCGCGCGCGCCAGGGTCGGCGACCGATATGTGCTGGAAATGATGGAGGAGAAGGGCTGGCGTCTCGGCGGCGAGTCCTCCGGGCACATCATCTGCCGCGATGTAACCACTACCGGCGATGGCATCGTCTCCGCGCTGCGGGTGCTGGCGGCGATCTGTGCCAGCGGCCAGAGCCTGCGCGCTTTGCGCAGCCGCGTGACCAAGTTCCCGCAGACGATGATCAATGTGCGCGTGGCACGCAGGACCGACATCGGCGGCAACGCGACGATCGGCGACGCGGTGCGCGCCGTGGAGCGTGCGCTGGGTGATCGCGGTCGAGTGCTGTTGCGCCCCTCGGGCACGGAGCCGGTGATCCGCGTGATGGTCGAGGGTCACGACGCCGTGCAGGTCGAACAGCACGCCCGGGAACTGGCCGACGTGGTGCGCTCCGCTGCCGCCTGATCGATTGCGGACCGGGCTTCGGCCGGTATCGGGGTTCCCGAAATCGCCAATGTTTGGCGAAAGCATGGTCCACGCGGGGCTGCGCCTTGTATGTGCGGGTCGTTGTGGTTAACATCTGCGCCCGCTTTTGCAGGGGGATGTCGTGCGACGCACGCTGGTAGCCGGCAACTGGAAGATGTTCGGAACGCGCCAGCTGGTGCGGGATGTGATCGGGGAGCTTCGCGCCATGGCGCATGGCGCGACCGAGATTGTCATCTGCCCGCCTTATCCCTACCTGGGGCCGGCGGCCGACATGGTCGCCGGTTCCGCGTTGTGTCTGGGCGCGCAGGATCTGCACGTGGCGGTGGAGGGGGCCTTCACCGGCGCGGTATCCGGCGCCATGTTGCGCGACATGGGGTGCGCCTACGTCATCGTGGGCCATTCGGAACGTCGGCAGTATTTTGCGGAAAGCGACGAGCTCGTCGCGACGAAGGCCGAGGCGGCGATTCGCGAAGGCCTGCGCCCCATCGTGTGCGTGGGCGAGAACGAGGCCGAGCGCGAGGCAGGCCGGCAATTTGTCGTGGTGGAGCGGCAGTTGGCCGCGGTGACAGCGCGTCTGGGAGCGAGTGCGATGACGCAAACGGTGGTGGCCTACGAGCCTGTATGGGCGATAGGTACCGGGCGCACGGCCACTCCAGGGCAGGCGCAGGAGATCCACGCGTTCCTGCGGGGGCAATTGCGGCGGCTGGACGCGAACGTGGCGGAGTCGGTACGCGTTATCTACGGCGGTAGCGTGAAGGCGGCCAATGCGCGGGAGCTCTTCGCGCAACAGGACATAGACGGGGGGCTCGTCGGTGGGGCCTCCCTCGGAGCGGTGGAATTTGCGGCCATCTGCATGGCCGCGCAAGGAATGTGATGGAACAGTTGATATTGGTGGTTTACGTGCTGCTGTCCGCAGCGATGGTCGGTCTGATCCTGCTGCAGCAGGGTAAGGGCGCCGATGTGGGCGCATCCTTCGGCAGTGGGGCGTCGCAGACGGTCTTCGGATCGGTGGGCAGCGGCAATGTGCTGACGCGCAGTACGGCGATCCTGGCGACGGCGTTTTTCCTGGCGAGCGTCGGCCTCGCGGTGATGGCAAAGCACAAGGCGGAGGGCGTGCGCGAAGGCGACATCCCGGTTCCCGCGGTCACGGAATCCCGCGAGGCGCCGCAGTTGCCGGGCGATCTGCCGCTGCCGGCTGCCGGGCAGGATCTGCCGGTCTCCGCGGGCGCGCAGGCGCAGACGGGCACCCCGGCAGCGGCAATGCAGCAGATTTCCGCTCCGGAGGCTGGCAATCAGGCGGCACAAGATGTACCGTCGCCACCCTCGGAGGAGCCAGCCACGGAAGAGCGGCAGTAGGTTCGGATTCAGCCGGACGCTGACGTTAGGCTGGTGCTTCAGAACCGATTGATTGTGGGTCCGGCTTGCGCCGGACAGAGGTTCGGCGAAAGCCGAATGCCAAACCTGCTTCACGCAGGCGCGGCAAGCAGGGATGCGGGGCGCCAGGTCAGGGCCCAAGTGGTGGAATTGGTAGACACGCTATCTTGAGGGGGTAGTGGCGTAAGCCGTGCCGGTTCAAGTCCGGCCTTGGGCACCATCCTGACTGATGAAGGCGATTGTGCGACTTTTATGTGCAGAATAGGCACTACCCGGGCTTGACCCGCGAAGTGTCACTTCAATATACTTGCGCTCCTTTCAAAGGGACCGGCAAGTACCGGTTTGTAGATGCGGGGTGGAGCAGTCTGGTAGCTCGTCGGGCTCATAACCCGAAGGTCGTTGGTTCAAATCCGGCCCCCGCTACCAAATCAGAGAGCTGAAGCCACAGCGGAGGCCCCGGTTTCCCGATGTGGTTCCAGACTTCCGGAAAGCCCCCTTGTGGGGCTTTTTGTTAGGTGGATTGCCGATGCCGTGGCGGTTCCCAGCCGGCTCGATGCCGTGGGAGTGCTTGGTAATCGGCGCAATGGAAGTGGGCCGTGTGCCCATTTTCTGTTTCTGGAGCAGGGTAAAACCACGTGTCGACACGGGTCGAAGAACTGCGTGAAATGCTGGCGCCGGTGGTCGAGGCGCTCGGTTACGAACTCTGGGGCGTGGAACTGAATGTCCACGGGCGCCATGCGCTGTTGCGCATCTTCATCGACAGCGAGAACGGCATCACGGTGGATGACTGCGCACTGGTCAGCCAGCACGCCAGCGGCACGCTCGATGTCGCGGACCCGATTGCCAGCGCCTACACGCTCGAGGTGTCCTCGCCAGGCTGGGACCGCCCGCTGTTCACCCCGGAACAGTACCAGGCCTACATCGGCGAGCGCGTGAAACTCAGGCTTGCGTACGCGCTCAAGGGGCAGCGCAACTGCACGGGAACGCTGCTGGCGGCCGACGCCACGGCCGTGGAGATCGGAATTTCGGATGAGGCGCGCCTGACGGTGCCGTTCGCGGCTATCAGGAAGGCACATCTGGTCATTGAGGACGAGTGAGGACGCGCCTTGCGCGCTCACGCGCTGTGTGTATCGGGAGTAACGGATGAACAAGGAAATCCTTCAGGTAGCCGAAGCGGTCTCGAATGAGAAGGGCGTGTCGCCCGAGATCATCTTCGAGGCCATCGAGCTCGCGCTCGCGACGGCGACCAAGAAGCGTTATGACGAAGACTCCGAGATTCGCGTGGTCATTGACCGCGCGACCGGTGACTACACGACGTTTCGCAGCTGGAAAGTGGTCAGCGACGACGTGCTTGCCGCGCTCGGCACCGAGTTCACCCTGGAGGAAGCGCACGAGAAGGACCCGGACCTGAGGGCCGGCGATGTCTTCGAGGAGCAGGTCGAGAACGTCGAGTTCGGACGCATCGCGGCGCAGACCGCCAAGCAGGTCATCGTGCAGAAAGTGCGCGAGGCCGAGCGGGCCCAGATCGTCGACCAGTACCGTGACCGCGTGAGCGAGTTGCTGGCCGGCAGCGTCAAGAAAGTGACCCGCGACGCGGTGATCATCGACCTCGGCAACAATGCCGAGGGCGTTCTCGCGCGCGACCAGCTGGTCGGACGCGAGACTTTCCGCGTCGGCGACCGCATCCGTGCGGTGCTGAAGGAAATCCAGCCCGAGGCGCGCGGACCGCAGCTCATCATGAGCCGCACCTGTCCCGAGATGTTGATCGAGCTGTTCAAGATCGAAGTGC
The DNA here is from genome assembly GCA_022705125.1 of Pseudomonadota bacterium. The sequence continues at coordinate 5,966 of JAKJFB010000060.1, read as the reverse complement.
CGGAGATCGCCGAGCAGGTGATCGAGATCCGTGGTGCAGCGCGTGATCCGGGCCTGCGCGCGAAGATCGCGGTGAAGACCAATGACGGTCGCATCGATCCGGTGGGCGCGTGCGTGGGCATGCGCGGCTCGCGCGTGCAGGCGGTGTCGAACGAGCTCGATGGCGAGCGCGTCGACATTATCCTCTGGGACGACAATCCCGCGCAGCTCGTGATCAACGCAATGGCGCCGGCCGAGGTGGAATCGATCGTGGTCGACGAGGACACCAACACGATGGACGTGGCGGTGGCCGAGGACAACCTGGCGCAGGCAATCGGTCGCAGCGGCCAGAACGTGCGTCTCGCGAGCCAGCTCACGGGCTGGAACATCAACGTGATGAGTCTCGAGGATGCGCAGGCCAAGCAGGAACAGGAAGCCGGCACCACGATCGCGCGCTTCATGGAAGCGCTCGATGTTGACGAGGACGTGGCGTTCGTGCTGGTGGAGGAAGGTTTTACCACGTTGGAGGAGATCGCCTACGTTCCGCTCGAGGAGATGATGGCGATCGAGGGCTTCGACAAGGACACTGCCGAGGAGCTGCGCTCCCGTGCAAAGGATGCGCTGCTCACGCAGGCCATCGCCTCCGAGGAACGTCTAGATGCGACCGAGCCGGCGGACGATCTGCTGAACATGGAAGGCATGGACAGGCACACGGCTTTCCAGCTCGCCAGCCACGGCATCGTGACGATGGAAGACCTGGCGGAGCAGGCGGTCGAGGATCTGCTCGAAATCGAGGGCATGGACGCGAAGCGCGCAGGGCAGTTGATCCTGACTGCACGTGCGCCGTGGTTCGAGTCGATGGAATAAGCGGCGACGCTACCTGAGTCTGGTGCCGGGTCGTTGCAGGAGAGTAATTGATGGCTGAAGTAACCGTTGCAGAGCTAGCGAAGTCGGTCAACGTGTCGGTCGAGCATCTGCTCGTGCAGATGAAGGAAGCGGGACTTGCGCACCAGAAGGCTGAGCAGTTTGTCTCGGACGAGGACAAGCAGACCCTTCTCTCGCACCTGCGCAGCAGTCATGGCGAGGAGGCGGATTCGCCCACGCGCATCACGCTGAAGCGGCGCACGATCACCAAGCTGAAAACCGGCGGTGCGGCGCGGCGCACGGTGAATGTCGAGATCCGCAAGAAGCGCACCTACGTCAAGCGTGATGACGACGGCGGCGCAGAGGCGGTCGTCGAAGAAGGCGAGGGCATCGAGCAGGAGCTGCTGGCCCAGGTGGCCGCGGCGGTGGAGCCGCAGCCGCAGCCCGAAGTCGCGCCGGTGGCCGAGCAGGTGGTGGTCGAGCCCGAAGAGATCGTGACCGCGGCGCCGCAGGAGCCGCCGGTCGAGGCCGTTGTCGAGGCGCCAGCGGTTGAGGCTGCGCCCTTAGCGGCAGAGGTGCCCGCGGCCGCGCCGGCCGCCACGGAGGCGCCAAGGCGCGACGACAAGCGCATGATCGATCCGGAGCTGCTGCGCCAGGCCGCGCAGGCGCGCCGCAGGGAGAAGGAAGCCGAGGAACTCGCCCGCAAGGCAGAACTGGCGAGGGCGAAGAAGCAGAAGGAAGAAGAAGAAGCGCGCAAGCGCGCGGAGCCGCCCGCGCGTCCGGAGCCGGCGGCAAGACCGGCGGCACCGGGGGCCCCGAGGACGCCGCGGCCAGGGGCAGGCGCAGCGCCTGGCGCGAAGCCGCCGGCCCGCCGTCGCGACGAGGGTGGCGACGAGGACAAGGCGCGCAAAAAAGGCGCGAAGACCGACACGTGGGAGCGTGGCGCCGCGCTGCGCCCCACGACGATTCCCATGTCGGAATCCGAATTCGAGGCGGCCGAAGCGGCCGCCCTGCGCCGCGAGCGCAAGAACCGCGAGCTCAAGCCCGCGCACGCGGAACACCTGAAACACGGCTTCGAGCTGCCCACGGACAAGATGGTTTACGAAGTTGCATTGCCCGAGTCCATCACGGTGGGCGAACTGGCGCAGAAGATGTCAGTCAAGGCCTCGGCCGTCATCAAGGAACTGATGAAGCTCGGGATCATGGCGACCATCAACCAGCCGCTCGATCAGGACACGGCGACGCTGGTCGTCGAGGGAATGGGCCACACCGTGCGCCTGGTGCGCGAAGACGCGGTAGAAGGCGAACTGGAGCGCGTGAGCGAATCGGAAGGCACGCCGGAGCCGCGTGCACCGGTGGTCACCGTGATGGGTCACGTCGACCACGGAAAGACCTCGCTGCTCGACTACATCCGCACCACGCGCGTCGCCAGCGGTGAGGCCGGCGGCATCACGCAGCATATCGGCGCTTACCATGTGGAGACGGGCCACGGCATGGTGACTTTCCTCGACACGCCCGGTCACGCGGCTTTCACCGCGATGCGCGCGCGCGGCGCGCAGAGCACCGACATCGTGGTGCTCGTGGTCGCGGCCGACGACGGCGTGATGCCGCAGACCGAGGAAGCCATCCAGCATGCTCGCGCCGCGAACGTGCCGCTGGTCGTGGCGATCAACAAGATGGACAAGGCCTCCGCCGATCCCGAGCGTGTGAAGAGCGAGTTGTCGCAGCGCGGCGTGATCTCGGAGAAATGGGGCGGCGACACGCAGTTCGCCGAGGTCTCGGCGCACACCGGCCAGGGCATCGACCAGTTGCTCGACGCGATCCTGCTGCAGGCTGAAGTGCTCGAGCTCAAGGCGCCGCGCGACGTGCCCGCCCAGGGCCTCGTGGTTGAAGCGCGCCTCGACAAGGGCCGCGGTTCGGTGGCCTCGCTGTTGGTGCAGCGCGGCGTGCTCAAGACGGGCCAGATAGTGCTCGCCGGAACGCATTTCGGGCGCGTGCGGGCGATGCTCGACGAGAACGGCAAGCCGATCGGCGACGCCGGCCCTTCGATCCCGGTCGAGATCCTCGGACTGGACGGTACGCCGGACGCGGGTGACACGTTCACCGTGGTCGACAACGAGCGCCAGGCGCGCGAGGTAGCCGCCTACCGCGAGTTGAAGCGCCGCCAGTCGAAGCTCGCACATCGCCAGGGTCCTCGCCTCGACACGATGTTCTCCGAGATGGGCAAGGAAGCGACGACGCTCAACGTCATGGTAAAGGCCGACGTGCGCGGATCCCTCGAAGCGATCCAGTCCGCGCTGCTGGGTCTCGGCAACGACGAGGTCAGGGTCAACGTGGTAGCCGGTTCCGTGGGCGGCATCACGGAAACCGACGTCAACCTCGCGATCACCACCGGTGCCGTGATCTTCGGCTTCAACGTGCGCGCGGACAACGCGGCGCGGCGACTGGTGGAGAATGAGGGCGTGGACCTGCGCTACTACAGCGTCATCTACGACCTGATCGACGACGTGAAGGCCGCGCTGAGCGGGATGCTCAAGCCGGAGCTTCGCGAAGAGATCCTGGGCGTCGCCGAAGTGCGCGATACCTTCAGCTCGCCGAAGTTCGGCACGATTGCGGGCTGCATGGTCATCGAGGGTACCCTGCATCGCCACAAACGGATCCGTGTGCTGCGCGCCGACGTCGTCATCTACGAGGGCGAGCTGGAATCGCTGCGCCGCTTCAAGGAGGACGTGGCCGAAGTGCGCAACGGTTTCGAGTGCGGTATCGGTGTTCGTAACTACAACGATGTACGCGTGGGCGACAAGATCGAGGTCTACAGCGTGCGCGAGATCGCCCGGACGCTGTGACGTCGTCGGGAGGACAGGATGGCGCGTGAATTCGGTCGTACCGAGCGGGTTGCGGACTACCTTCGACAGGAGCTCGCGCGCCTGCTGCAGATGGAGGTTCGCGATCCGCGCATCGGCATGGTGAGCGTGAACGAGGTCGAGGTGAGTCGCGACCTCGCGCACGCGAAGGTGTTCGTGACTTTCATGGAGCGCGATTCCGAGACAGACGCGAGCGAGGCGCTCGCGGTGCTGAACAACGCGGCCGGCTTCCTGCGCACGGAGCTCTCGCGCGATGCGCGCATGCGCACCGTGCCAAAGCTGCGCTTCGTGTACGACGCGGGCGTGGTGCGCGGGCGCAAGATCTCGGACCTGATCGAGCGTGCGGTGTCCGAAGACCGGGAGCGCCACACCGATCACGACAACGATGGGGATCGCTGATTGAAACGGCGCAACAACGCGCGGCGGGTCGATGGCATCCTGGTGCTGGACAAGCCACCCGGGCTGACCTCGAATGCGGCGCTGCAGCGCGTGAAGGGTATCTATTTCGCGCAGAAGGCCGGGCATACGGGCAGCCTCGATCCGCTCGCAACCGGTGTGCTGCCGATCTGCTTCGGCGAGGCGACGAAGTGGTCGCAGTACCTGCTGGATTCGGACAAGGAATATCTCACGACCGTCTGCCTCGGCGTGACCACCGATACCGGCGATGCCGACGGCAAGGTGCTCGAGGAGCGCAGCGCCGCCGCTGTAGACGTGGCGGCGATCGACGCGGTGCTCCCGCGCTTTCGCGGCGAGATCGAGCAGGTGCCGCCGATGTACTCGGCGCTGAAGCGCAACGGTGTGCCGCTTTACGAACTCGCACGCGCGGGCCAGGTGGTGGAACGCGAGGCGCGACGCATCACCGTGTACAGCCTGGAGCGCGAGGGTTTCGAGGGTGGCGAACGCGCCAGCCTGGTGCTGAGGGTGCTTGCGAGCAAGGGCACCTACATCCGTGTGGTGGCCGAGGATATCGGTGCGGCGCTCGGCTGTGGCGCCCACGTGGCGACGCTGAGGCGCAGCCGCGCCGGTCCGTTCAGCGATGCCGATGCCGTCAGCCTGGACGTACTCGAGGCACTGCGCGCGGATCGCGCCTTCGAGGAGCTCGACAGTTTCCTGCTGCCGGCGTCTCGCGCGCTGGGGCACCTGCCGGAAGTGCGGCTCGCGGAGTCGAGCTGCTATTACCTCTCGCAGGGACAGGCAGTAACGGTCGCGAACCTGCCCGCACCCGGATTCGTGCGCATCGCGGGCGAGGACGGAAGTTTCAGGGGAGTGGGCGAGGTGCTGGACGACCGGCGCGTGGCTCCCCGCAGGATGGGCGCCGCGTGACACGCGCGGCGCGCGGAATGACCGTTGCCGGGCCGATGCCCGGCACGGTCGTGTTGGACGATCCGGCTGCAAATATGCGCGGCCAGGATTCCGAGATCGGCGGCATGGTGCCGCCTTGGGCATATTGATCAATCTGAGGACTACACAATGGCTTTGAATGCAGAAGAGAAAGCGAAGATCGTCAAGGAATACCAGACCGCTGAGAGCGATACCGGTTCGCCCGAAGTGCAGGTTGCCCTGCTGAGCGCGAACATCGACAAGTTGCAGGGTCACTTCGGCGAGCACAAGAAGGACCACCACTCGCGCCGCGGCCTGATCCGCATGGTGAACCAGCGCCGTAACCTGCTGGATTACCTCAAGCGCAAGGATACCCAGCGTTACGCGACGCTGATTTCCCGACTCGGTCTGCGCCGCTGAGCAGCGCCCGACAGGGCTGACAATTCAACGGCCGGCACATGCCGGCCGAACGTGGAGGAATTTTCGTGAATCCAGTAAGAAAAACGTTCAAGTACGGTGATCACACCGTCACGCTGGAGACCGGCCGCATTGCGCGCCAGGCCACCGGCGCGGTGCTCGTGACCATGGACCAGACCACGGTGCTGGTCACCGTGGTGGGTGACAGGAACCCGAAGGAAGACAGGGGCTTCTTCCCGCTGTCGGTTCATTACGTCGAGAAGACCTTTGCCGCGGGCAAGATTCCCGGCGGTTTCTTCAAGCGTGAAGGTCGGCTGTCGGAGAAGGAGACGCTGACCTCGCGCCTCATCGACCGTCCGATCCGCCCGCTGTTTCCCAAGGGCTTCCGCAACGAAGTGCAGGTGCTTTGCACCGTGCTCTCGACCTGCAAGACCTCGGATCCGGACATCGCCGCGATGATCGGCACCTCCGCCGCGCTGGCGGTTTCGGGCATTCCCTTCGATGGCCCGATCGGCGGTGCTCG
>JAKJFB010000609.1:1745-2067 GCA_022705125.1 Pseudomonadota bacterium | reverse complement strand
GATTCATGCGGCGTTTCTCCCTCGTTGCGCGCGGCACCATATTTGCGCGGAGCGCACCGGGCTGGCGCAACGTCCAACCCGGTTTTGTCCACGTCTGCCGAAATAATAAACAAAAATGCATGCAAAAACGCATCAAAAGTTGCTTTGGTCCGATGGCACGGCGATTGCTCTCCCGTTCGTAACCAGTCCGGGAGATGCACGCGATGGAGTTCGCACTGTTCAAGACGCTGTGGGGTCACACCGCGAGCGTGGCCCAGGGGGCGCAGCTCGCGCGCGCCGCCGGCTTCCGGGGAATCGAGGCGCCGCTGCCCGCGGCGGTGGG
>JAKJFB010000609.1:0-1735 GCA_022705125.1 Pseudomonadota bacterium | reverse complement strand
CGAGATCTGCACCGCCGGCAGCTACGTGCCCGAGCGCAGCGCTTCGCCGCAGATGCACCTGGAGGACCTCGAGCGCCAGATCCTCGCGGCGCGGCCGCTGGCGCCGCGCTTCTTCAATGTCATGGGTGGTTGCGACGCCTGGGCGCTCGACGTGCAGCTGGACTTCTTCGCCCGGGCAGAGGCGCTCGCGCAGCGCCTGGACGTCACCTGCAGCTTCGAGACGCACCGCGGCCGTTCCTTCTTCAACCCGTGGATCACGCGCGAGGTGCTGCGCGCGCTGCCGCAACTGCGGATCACCTGCGACTTCAGCCACTGGGTGGTGGTCTGCGAGCGGCTGATGGACAGCGAGTGGGACGTGGTCACGGAAGTCGCGGAGCGCGCGCACCACGTGCACGGGCGCGTTGGCTATGAGCAGGGGCCGCAGGTTCCGCACCCCGCGGCGCCGGAGTACGCCGAGGCGCTGGCCTCGCACGAACGCTGCTGGGAGGCGATCTGGGAGTCGCAGCGCCGGCGTGGCTACGCCCTCAGCACGATGACCCCGGAGTTCGGGCCGGACGGCTACCTGCACCAGTTGCCGTTCACGGCGGCGCCGGTGGCAGACCTGTGGGAGATCAACCGCTGGATCGGCGAGCGCGAGCGCGATCGCTTCGCGCGCTGGCTGGCCGCGGCGCACGAATCGCCGCAGGCCATGGCGTGCCGGGGCTGATGGAGCGAAAGCGATGATCGAGGAGGAGGGTTGCGATGTTTTCCGTGCGTGGCGTGTTGCGTGATCCCGCGGGCCTGTGGCCGAACCTGGCGGCGCTCTGCTATGTACTGGCCGGCTATGCGGGCGGCTGGTGGGCGCTGTTCCAGCAATCGTTGCCGCTCTATGCGGCGGGCGTGCTGCTGCTCGCTCACGCGATGGCGATCGCGGCCTACCTCATGCACGACTGCGGGCACAACGCGATCTTCATGGACACGGCGCACAACACCCGGCTCGGTCGCTGGCTCAACGTGATCTGCGGTTCGAACTACGGCAGCTACGAAGACATGCGCTACAAGCACATGCGCCACCACGTGGACAACTGCGAGCCCGTGAGCTTCGACTACCGCGGATGGCTGCAGCGCTATCCGCTCCTGCTGCGCCTGGTCAGGGCGCTGGAGTGGGCCTGCATCCCGGCCGTGGAACTGCTGATGCACGGCATGCAGATCGCCGCGCCGTTCATCGGCGAGCACAAGCGGACCCAGCGCGCCCGCGTGCTGCGCGTAGCGGCGTTGCGCTGGCCGCTGTTCGCGCTGGTGGTGTGGCTTTCGCCGCTCGCGGCGCTCGGCTATGCGCTCGCCTACCTGCTGTTCCTGAGCTTCCTGCGCTTCTTCGACAACTTCCAGCACAGCTACGAGATCTACTACCGGCTCGAGGATCCGGCGTTCCGCCCGCCGCACAAGGGCGATCGCGACTACGAGGAGAGCCACACCTACAGCAATCTGGTCTCGGCGCGCTGGCCGTGGCTGAACCTGCTGGCACTGAACTTCCCGTACCACAACGCCCACCATGTGCGGCCCACGCTCGGCTGGCACCGCCTGCCGGCGCTGCACGCCGAGCTCTACCGCGACGGCTGCCCGCAGCGCATCCGCTTCTGGCCGCAACTGGTGTGCTTTCATCGCCACCGCGTGGCGCGCGTGCTGTCGCAGGAATACGGAGCCGAGGACGTGATCGCGCAGCTGCGCGAACGCAAGGCTGTCGGCGTGAACGCGC
>JAKJFB010000608.1:260-2084 GCA_022705125.1 Pseudomonadota bacterium | reverse complement strand
ATGCGCGGCGAGCTGCCCCCCGGCTTCGAGGCCGATGCCGCCGCCTACGTGCGTGCCTGCCAGGAAAAAGGCGAGACCATCGCCAGCCGCAAGGCCTCGCAGAACGCCATCCAGGCGCTGGCCCCGCTGCTGCCCGAGCTCACGGGCGGCTCGGCCGATCTCGCCGGCTCCAACCTCACGCTGTGGAAGGAGGCGCGCGGCGTCACCCACGACGATGCCGGCGGCAACTACATCTATTACGGGGTGCGCGAGTTCGGCATGGGCGCCATCATGAACGGGCTGGTGCTGCACGGGGGGCTGCGGTCCTTCGGCGGCACCTTCCTGGTGTTCATGGAGTACATGCGCAACGCCGTGCGCCTGGCCGCGCTGATGCGCATCCCCGCCATCTACGTGTTCACCCACGACTCGATCGGCCTCGGCGAGGACGGTCCCACCCACCAGCCCGTCGAGCAGATCGCGAACCTGCGCGGTACGCCGCGCCTCTCGACTTGGCGCCCCGGCGACGCGGTCGAGTCCGCCGTGGCCTGGCAGCAGGCGATCCTGCGCACCGATGGTCCGACCGCGATGATCTTCTCGCGCCAGAATCTGCCGCACCAGGAGCGCACCGAGGCGCAGCTCGCGGCCATCGCGCGTGGCGGCTACGTGCTCGAGGATTGCGCCGGCACGCCCGAGGCCATCCTGATCGCCACCGGCTCGGAGCTGGCGCTGGCGCGCACCGCTGCGCGCACGCTGAATGCCGCCGGGCGGCGCATCCGCGTGGTCTCGATGCCCTGCGCCGACCGTTTCGATGCCCAGGACGCCGCGTACCGCGAGTCCGTGCTGCCGTCCGCGGTACGCGCCCGCGTCGCGATCGAGGCCGCGCACGCCGACTACTGGTACAAGTACGTGGGCCTCGACGGTCGCGTGATCGGCATGACCGACTTCGGCGCCTCGGCCCCGGCCGGCGTGCTGATGCAGCACTACGGCTTCACCCAGGACAACGTGATCGCGGTGGTGACCGGGCTGCTGGGCGGCTGAGTTGGGCTACAGGTAGTCGGGCAGACGCCAGCCACTCCGTAGCCCGGTCGTGAGTCGGGCATGCATGCTGCGGGACACGCCGTGAATACGTCCCTGTAGGCTCGACTGCGGCATCCATGCCGCAGACGGTCCCGCATCACGCATGCCCGCCTCGCGACCTGAGCGTGTGGCACCACTAACGCTTCCGAGCGGCCTTGCTGCCCGGATACCGCAAAGAGGGCCGTGCGCCTCAGGGGTGACTCGCATCGCGGCGAGCGGTCTGGCCTCGGATGTCCAGCCCCGGCCCTGCCCGCGGTGCAGGACTGCACCGCCGAGCGGGTGCCGCCAGAGCTTGCAGGGACGTACTTGGCGCCTCTTGTCCGGTAACCGGATAACGAGACACGCTTGGCGAACCTGGTGGTACCACCGCGTCGAGGTCGCGAGGTGGGCCATGCATGATGAGGGACCGTCTGCGGCATGGATGCCGCAGTCGAGCCTACAGGGACGTATTCACGGCGTGTCCCGCAGCATGCATGGCCCACCTCACGACCGGGCTACGAAGTGACACGGCTACGAGCCCAGCGACGCTGCATGCGCGTGTCTCGCACAGACGACGAGTCAGGGGTGCACGCTGCCTTGCGCGAAGATCTGATGATTTCGGGCTGACCCGGGAAGGAAGTTTCCAGCATGACCACACGCGCAGCGATCAACGGGTACGGACGCATCGGGCGCTGCCTGCTGCGTGCGGCGCATGAGCGCGGGCTCAGCGGACGGCTCGACGTGGTCGCGATCAACGAGCTCGCGAATCTCGAGACCCAGGCATATCTC
>JAKJFB010000608.1:0-246 GCA_022705125.1 Pseudomonadota bacterium | reverse complement strand
ACGCACGGGCGCTTCCCGGGGCACATCGAGACGCAGCCCGGCGCGCTGGTGATCGACGGCCGCGGGATCGCGGTGAGCTCGGTGGAGAGCCTGGACGGGCTGGACTGGGAACGCCACGGCGTGGACCTGGTGTTCGAATGCACCGGCGCCTTCACCTCGCGCGAGCGCGCGGCCGAGCACCTCAGGCGCGGCGCGCGGCGGGTGCTGTTCTCGCAGCCCGCGGACGCCGACGTCGACGCGACCATC
>JAKJFB010000607.1 GCA_022705125.1 Pseudomonadota bacterium | reverse complement strand
CCGGCACCACGCGCGTCACGATGCCGTAGCGCTCGGCCTCCGCGGCATCGATCACGCGCGCGCTCAGGATCAGGTCGTGCGCGCGCGAGGCGCCGATGAGGCGCGGCAGCATGTAGCTCACGCCGATGTCGCAGCCGGAGACGCCGAGGCGGATGAACTGCACGCACATGCGCGCCGACTGCGCCGCGATGCGGATATCGCAGCCGAGAGCGAGCGCGAACCCGCCGCCGTAGGCCACGCCGTTGATCGCCGCGATCAGCGGCTGCTGGATGCGCCGCAGGTGCGGGATCAGGCTCGCCATGTGGTTCTGCGCGATCAACCCGGCCTGTGGCCCCGGCGGCAGGCCCTCGACGATCGCGCCCGGGTTGCCCTGGTCGCGCAGGTCGAGCCCGGCACAGAAGCCCTTGCCGGCACCGGTCAGCACCACGATGCGGCAGCGGTTGTTGGCGTGGATCGCGTCGAGCGCCGCGTGCAACTCGTCCACCAGGGCCCACGACAGCGCGTTCAGGCACTCGGGCCGATTGAGTCGCAGGATCGCGACCTCGGGCCGCGGGTATTCGATGCGCACGTTGTCCATTTTCTGTCCTCCTGAAACCGGATTTGGCCGGACTGCTGCGTGCGCGCTCAGCGCGGCACCATGCCACCGTCGGCGAAGACCACGTGGCCGGTGATGAAGCTGCCGGCATCCGCGGTAAGCATCAGGGCCGGGCCCACCATCTCGTCCGGGCTGGCCTTGCGTTTCATCAACTGGATCGAGGTCATCACGTCCTGCGCTTCGGGCGAGTTCTTGCGCACCATGTCGGTGTCCACGGTCCCGGGCGAGAGCGCGTTCACGCGGATGCCGAAGGGTTCGAACTCGGCCGCCATCGCGCGCGTGGCGGCCATCATGCCGGCCTTGCCGATGGCGTAGAGCGAGATCGTGGACGAGAACAGGAAGGCCGCGCCGGTCAGTACGTTCAGCACCGCCGCGTGCGGGCTCTGCTTCAGCCAGGGCAGCGCCTCCTGCACCAGGAACACGGGCCCGCGCAGGTTGACGTCCATCGACTTGTTCCAGGCTTCCAGCGTGAATTCGCCCACCGGCAGCGCGAGCGCGGTCGCGGCATTGTTGACCACGACATCGATGCCGCCGAAAGCCTCGACCGTCTTCTGCACCAACGCGCGCAGCGCATCGAGGTCACCGAGATGCGTCGGTACCCCGAGTGCCTCGGCGCCCATCGCGCGCAGGTGCCGTTCGGTCTCGGCGCAGGCCTCGGGCTTGCGGCTGGCAACCACGACCTTCGCGCCGGCCGCCGCGTAGCCCTCCGCGAGCGCGCGGCCGATGCCGCGCGTGCCGCCGGTGACGATCACCACGCGGCCCGTCATGTCGAAGAGCTTCCCGAGTCCGGCGCGATCCATGTCTAGTACCCCGCGTAGCCAGCGTGATGAAGGGCCGGCGCCGGAGGCGGGCGATCGCTCGCGCCCCGGGCCGGTTGGCACAATTGTTTATCTTACTTGTAAGCTTCCTGCAACGGCGAATGTCCCCGATATCGGGCCGAAATTAACTTATGCCACAGTGAAATGAGCAGCAATTGATCCAGCGCAAGTCGCCGCCGCCAGATTCGCCTAATTTTGCCCGTGCGTCAGCAAACACGGCGCCGGCATCGGCCGGTGATCCCCGCCTGAGCCCAGGCCGGCGGGCCATGCGCCATCCGAACCTGCAGACGCCTCGGGGAGGCAAGAACATGAAGAAGCCAACCGCGTCGATCGTCGCCGCTATCACGCTCGCGCTGGCCTGCGCCGCAACGCAGGCAGCGGTAGACGCGCAGGCGGCCGCACGGCTCGGCACCACGCTGACGCCATGGGGTGCGGAAATCGCCGGCACACCGGACGGCAGCTATCCCGCCTACGAAGGCGGCATCAAGGAGCCGCCGCCGGGATACGATCCGAAGAGCGGCATGTGGCCGGATCCCTTCCCGGAGGACAAGCCGCTGTTCTCGATCGACGCGAAGAACATGGCGCAGTACCAGGACCGGCTCATGGAGGCGCAGATGGAGTTGATGCGCCGCTACCCGGACTACCGCCTCGACGTTTACCCCACGCGCCGCA
>JAKJFB010000606.1:1862-2093 GCA_022705125.1 Pseudomonadota bacterium | reverse complement strand
GCGCGACAAGCGCGGCGATCCCGACCGCGGAACGAGCGCATGCGCCCACGTGGAGTCCGCCCACGCGCGCGGACTCACACCCGCGCGGCTTGCACGTGCATCCAGTCGTGGTTGCGGCTTCGTCCCAGGCTCACCCAGCCTTCGGCCTCCCAGCTGTGCCACCAGGCGTCGTACTCGGGCCGCGCGAAAGCGGCGCGGTCGCGGCCCCATGGCAGCCTGTTGTGCATCGGG
>JAKJFB010000606.1:0-1852 GCA_022705125.1 Pseudomonadota bacterium | reverse complement strand
ATACCCCAGGCATGGGTGGACAGCGTCATGCCGCCGCGCTTGTCGCGCAGGTTGAACCCGCCGCCGTAGAGATCGAGCCGCAATTGCGCGATGCCCTCCAGCCCGTAATGCCGGCGCACACGGGTCAGCACGCGGTGCAGGCTGTCCCTCACCGCGGCGTTGCATTGCGTGCGCGTGACGCGTGTCGCGGTGTCCCAGGCGAGGTGCAGCGGATACGGCAGCTCCAGCGCCACGAGGTTGGCACCAGGCTTGCCATAGCGCGCCGTCAGATCCGCCTGGCGCTCCAGCGGCCAGCTGTTGGGATTGGCGGGCACCGGACAGCTGTCGCGCCACGGCGGGGGCAGCTGACCGTGCGCCTGCAGGTGCGCGAGCTGCCCGCAGGCGTATTCGGTCTGCGGCCCCCACCAGCCGTCGAGCGGCCCGGGGTCCAGGCCCGCCTCGCGGCACAGGGCCTGCAGGCACAGCACGTCCCGGCGAGCAAGGGTCCAGCCGCGCCAGTCGGTAGCGGTCCCGGGATCGAGACGCGTGAGCGTGCCGGCAATCGCGGCGCGCGTCGCGGGGCCCATCCGGCCGTCGACGGTGCCGGGCTTCGCGCCCTTCGCCCGCAGTTGCGCCTGCAGCACGCGCAGGGCAGCGATGTTCATGATGGCGTCCTCCTTGCCCGGAAAGCCCGAAACCCCCTCGCCCCGTTCCCGCAGCGCGGCCTGATCGGCGGCAGGTGTCGCGCAATGGCCGCGAGCGCACTACCCGCGGCGCAGCGCCGCGAGCAGCTCGTCGGCGAAACCCTCCGCATCGAAGATCGCGAGCCGACCCCGATCGCCAAGGCGCGTGCGCGCCGCGCGGTTCGCCTGCGGGGAGGCCAGCGCGCAGGCGCGCTCGACGTAGCCGTCCACGTCGGTCGCCACCCAGTCATCGCAGCCGATCGCGTGCAGCAACGCGGCGCTCTGGCGCGCGACCAGGCTGGCGCCGTGCAGCGCAACCACGGGCACGCCCATTGCCAGCGCATCGCAGGTGGTGACGCAACCGTTGAACGGAAACGGATCCAGCGCCACGCTGACAGCGCCATAGCGGCGCAGCGTGTCGGCATGGCTGCCGAAGCCGTCGCATCGCAGCCGCGCCGGCTCGATGCCGTGCGCGGCGAAACGCTGCGCGGTGTGATCGCGCAAAGAGGCCTGCTCGAGGCCGTCCGAACGCAGCAACAGCGTCGAGCGCGGCACCGCCGCGAGTATCCGCGCCCAGCAGGCGACGGTGTCATCGCCCAGCTTCGACAGGCGGTTGAAACTGCCAAAGCAGACGGCTGCCGGCGGCTCCGCTGGAGCAACCGGCGCATCCTGCGCCAGCGCGTAGACGAAGCGCGTGCGTGGCAGGCGCAGCACGCGCTCGCTGAAGCAGTGCTCCTCGGAAGCCGGCGTCGTGACGGCGTCGCCGATGAACAGGTCCATGTTCGGCAGGCCGGTGGTGCAGAACCAGTCGCCCCAGCTCGTCTGCAGCGGCGCGAGGCGCGCGGCGAAGGCGCGCAGGCGGTTGCCGGGCGCGTGGCCACAGAGATCGAACAGCACGCCGACGCGCTCGCGCGCGGCACACGCGGCGAAGCGCTCGTCATCCAGTTCACCGACGTCGTGCCAGGCAGCGGCCAGCGCGCGAAACGCCAACGCCTCTGCCTCGCCGTGCGCATGACCGGAGAACAGCACGATGCGAATGCCGCGCCGCGCCAGCGCGCGCAGCACCGGCAACACCAGGCTCGCGAGAGGCCCCGCGCCGAAGCGCGGCGAGTAGAAGCCGAAGCAGTCCGCGTCACGCCCGCCCGCATCGCGCGCGCTCACGCCGCGCGCATGCACGGCGGCGGCGGCCC
>JAKJFB010000605.1:343-2095 GCA_022705125.1 Pseudomonadota bacterium | reverse complement strand
CCTCGTCCTGCGGCCCCACTTCCATCAATTCGCTCAATCCGCCGAGTCCGGCGATCGCAAAGGCCATCGCACCGATCATGAAGTGGAAGCGCCACAGGATCTCTGCGCGCGGCACCTCGGGCAGGGCGCGGAAGAGCGCGCCAAGGAAGCGATCCATCACCTCGGCGTACTCCTCTGCGAGGAACTGGCGCACGAAGGCGTTGGGCTCATTGTAGGTACGCGCGAGCAGGCGCATGAAGGTGCGCCCGCCGTGCTCGGTGTCGGCGGCGAGTTCCAGCGCGGTGCCGAAGAAGGCCTCGACGATGCGGCTGGGCTTGAGCGGGGCTCCCGCGGCCTCGGCCTCCAGGCGGTCGAGTTCGTCGAGGCGGCGCGCGTTGAGGGCGGCGAGACGGCGGCGGAAGACCTCCTGCACCAGCGCGTCCTTGCCGCCGAAGTGGTAATTGATCGCGGCGAGGTTGGCGTTCGCTGCGCCGGTGATCATGCGCATCGAAGTGCCGTCGAAGCCGTTCTCCACGAAAAGGCGCTCGGCTGCATCGAGGATGCGGTCGCGGGTGTCGTTGGTCGGCGCGGGCGGGGTCGAAGTCATCGAGATCAGCATGTTTCAAACGTTTGTTTGAATCATACGTTTTCTTTATCGCCTGTCAAGCCGGGCTGATTCTGGAGCCTGCCGTTTGACTCGCAGCAGGGCTGCGCAACAGAATCGGGCGCCTTCCACGCACCGGCAGACCTCCGATGAGACGCGCCCCCTCCGCCGCCCTGCCCGCCCCCGCCACCGGCGAGCGCCACGACTGGCAGACGCTCAAGAGCCTGTTCCCCTTCATCTGGGCCTACAAGGGCCGGGTGCTCTTTGCGCTCGCCTGCCTGGTCGCGGCCAAGGGCGCCAACGTGTCAGTGCCGATCGTCTTCAAGCACCTGATCGACGGCCTCACGATCACGCCCGAGCAGGCCTTCATCGTGGTGCCGGCGGCGCTGCTGCTGGCCTATGGCGCGCTGCGCTTCTCCACCTCGCTGCTGACCGAACTGCGCGAGGTGGTGTTCGCACGCGTGACCCAGCAGGCGGTGCGCGAGATCTCGCTGCGCGTGTTCCGCCACCTGCACGCGCTGTCGCTGCGCTTCCACCTCGAACGCCAGACCGGCGGGCTCACGCGCGACATCGAGCGCGGCACGCGTTCGATCGGCTCGCTGATCAGCTACACGCTGTATTCCATCCTGCCCACGCTGATCGAGATCGGCATGGTGATCGGCATCCTGCTGGTCAATTACGACGCGGTGTTCGCGCTCATCACGCTCAGCGCGCTGACGATCTACATCGTGTTCACCGTCAAGGTGACCAACTGGCGCACCGCGCTGCGGCGCGAGGCCAACGAGCTCGATTCCGCCGCCAACGCGCGCGCGATCGACAGCCTGATCAACTACGAGACGGTGAAGTATTTCAACAACGAAGAGTTCGAGGCCCGGCGCTACGACGAGCAATTGCAGAAGTGGACCAAGGCGCAGGTCACCAACCAGTACTCGCTGTCGGCGCTGAACGTCGGCCAGGCGGCGATCATCGCAGTCGCCGTGACGGCGATGATGTGGCAGGCGGCCGACCGCGTGGCCAGCGGCGAGATGACGATCGGCGACATCGTGCTGGTCAATGCCTTCATGATCCAGCTCTACATCCCGCTCAACTTCCTCGGCGTGCTCTACCGCGAGATCCGCCAATCGCTCACCGACATCGAGCGCATGTTCGGCTTGATGCACACGCACCGC
>JAKJFB010000605.1:0-234 GCA_022705125.1 Pseudomonadota bacterium | reverse complement strand
GCACGGTGGCGGTGGTCGGCCACTCCGGCTCGGGCAAATCCACGCTCGCCCGCCTGCTGTATCGCTTCTACGACGTGCAAGGCGGGGCGCTGCGCATCAACGGCCACGACCTGCGCAGCCTGACCCAGGACAGCCTGCGCGCGGCGATCGGAATCGTCCCGCAGGACACAGTGCTGTTCAACGACACGCTGTTCTACAACATCCAGTACGGCCGCCCCACGGCCAGCCGCGAGG
>JAKJFB010000604.1 GCA_022705125.1 Pseudomonadota bacterium | reverse complement strand
CAACATCACGCAGCGGCTGGTCAAGTCCAAGGGCAAGTCCTGGGACAAGCGCGACACGCTTCGCAACCTGATCCGCGCCGAAGTCGCCGGCGCCGCCGACGAAATCGCCGTGGACGCGCTCGGCAACCTGATCTGCCGCGTGGGGGATGGTCCCCGGCGCGTGCTGGTCTCTGCGCACATGGACGAGATCGGCCTGATCGTCAGCCACATAGACCGCCAGGGCTACGCGCGTTTCGCTGGCATCGGGGCGCTCTTCCCGGCGACGCTGCTCGGCGCGCGCGTGCGCTTCGAGAACGGGGTCATCGGCACGATCGGCGTCGAGCACCAGTACAGCAAGCGGCGCGATCTGCCCGACTTGGCCGGGTTCTACATTGACATCAGCGCCGGCGCGGAGGGCAACGCCCCTGTCGGCGTGGGCGACCCCGGCGCGTTCGTGGGCGAGGTCTTGCGGCGCGGCGAGCGCATCATCGGCAAGAGCCTCGACAACCGGTTGGGCTGCGCTGTGCAGATCGAGACGCTGCGCCGCGTCAAACAGATCGGCACGCCGCACAGCGTCTACTTTGTCTTCAGCGTGCAGGAGGAAGTTGGCGCGCGCGGGGCGGGGCCGGCGGCCTATGGCGTGGAGCCGCACCTGGCGCTCGTTGTGGATGTGACTTCCTGCGGCGACCAGCCGCACGGCAAGGAGATGGCGATTCGGCTGGGCGGCGGCCCGGCGATCAAGATGCGCGACGAGGGGCTGATCGTGCCGCCAGCGGTGCGTGACCTGCTCATCGCGCGCGCCGAGGAAGCGGGCATCTCCTACCAGCTTGAAGTGCTGACCGGCGGCGGCACCGACGGACGCACGATTCAGGCGGCGCGGGCGGGCGTCCCCACCGGGGCGATCTCGCTGCCGCTGCGCTACGTGCACACGCCCAGCGAGACGGCGGACATGGGCGACGTGCGCGCGGCAGTGGACTTGCTGGCGGCAGTGCTGGTGGGGGAGGTTGCGCTCTAGACGCGGGCGCTGGCGGGTCCATTCGACTCGACACAAACCGCCCCCGCGCGACTTCTCTCGCACGGGGGCGGTGCATTGCCGCTAACCGTCGCCAGCTTATGCCAGTTCCAGCGACTTGCTTTCCACGAGGCGCGTCGCCAGGTCGGCGAAGGCCAGCACCGGCTGCGCGCCCAGGTCTTCGCCGGAGCGCAGGCGCACGCTGACCGTGCTCGACGCCGCGTCGCGGTCGCCGACGACCAGCATCCAGGGGATTTTCTGCTGCGTCGCCGCGCGAATCTTGCCGCCCACGCGCCCGTTGGAGTCGTCCACCTGCACGCGCAGGCCCTTGCTGTGCAGGATATTCGCCACGTCCTGCGCGTAAGCGATGTGCCGGTCGGCCACCGGGATCAGCGCGACCTGCACCGGGGCCAGCCAGGCCGGGAATGCGCCGGCGTAATGCTCGATCAGCACGGCGACGAAACGCTCCATGCTGCCGTACAGCGCGCGATGGATCATGATCGGCTGGTGGCGCTCGTTGTCCTCGCCGACGTACTCCAGCTCGAAGCGCGCCGGCAGGTTGTAATCCACCTGGATCGTGCTGATCTGCCATTCGCGCTTGAGCGCGTCGCGCACGATGAAGTCCAGCTTGGGGCCGTAGAAGGCTGCTTCGCCTTCCTCCACCGTGAAGTCCAGGCCTTTTCTGGTTGCCGCGGCGATGATCGCCTGGGCAGCTTGCTCCCAGACCTCATCGCTGCCCACGTATTTATCGCTCTGCGGGTCGCGGATGCCCACGCGCGCCCGGCGATCGTTCAGCCCCAGCCCGTTGAGGATAGACTCGACCAGATCGATCACGCCGACGAACTCGTCCTCAAGCTGCTCCGGCGTGCAGAAGATGTGCGCGTCGTCCTGGGTGAAGCCGCGCACGCGGGTCAGCCCGTGCAGCTCGCCCGACTTCTCGTAGCGGTAGACCGTGCCGAACTCGGCCAGCCGGTAGGGCAGGTCGCGGTAGCTGCGCGGCTCGCTGCGGTAGATCTCGATGTGGTGGGGGCAGTTCATCGGCTTCAGCAGGAACTCTTCCTCATCCACCTTGATCGGCGTGTACTGGCTATCCTTGTAGTAGGGGT
>JAKJFB010000603.1 GCA_022705125.1 Pseudomonadota bacterium | reverse complement strand
AACTGCGGGTCGGTAATGCCTGTCTTTTCAAGTAGAAGCGCGTAGAACTGCGGCTCAATCGAACCGATCGAGATCCACTTGCCGTCCGAGCACTGATAGGTGTCGTAGAAGTGGGCGCCGCCATCGAGCATGTTGCTGCCACGGGTGTTGTGCCAGAAGCCCGACTGGAACGCCCCGTACATCATGGTCATCAGCGCCGAGGCGCCGTCGACCATCGCCGCATCGACCACCTGCCCCTTGCCCGAGGCCTGCGCCTCGAGCATCGCGCACACGACGCCGAAGGCGAGCAGCATCCCGCCGCCGCCGAAATCACCGATCAGGTTGAGCGGCACCACGGGCTTCTGGCCCTTCTCGCCGATTGCGTGCAGCGCCCCGGTGAGCGCGATGTAGTTGAGGTCGTGGCCGGCGGCGTTGCCGAGCGGGCCGTCCTGGCCCCAGCCGGTCATGCGCCCGAACACGATGCGCGGGTTGCGCGCGAGGCAGACCTCGGGACCGAGCCCGAGTTTCTCCATCACACCGGGGCGATAACCCTCGATGATCGCGTCGGCGGATTCGACCAGACGCAGCACCACGTCCGCGGCATGCGGATCCTTCAGGTTCAGCGCGATGCAGCGCTTGCCGCGGTTGCCGAAATCGAGTTTCTCGTTCTGCGCCATGCTCAGCATGGAACCCGAGGGGCGCGAAACGCGGATCACCTCGGCACCCATGTCGGCCAGCATCATGGCGGCAAACGGCGCCGGGCCGATGCCCGCGATCTCGACAATCTTCTTCCCGCTCAATGGACCCATCGCAAACCTGCCTGCTTCGTGGAAAAACAGCGGCGGAGTCTACCGCAGGCGGCGCCAGTGCGACCACTTGTGCCGCCGCGCACCCCCGCGAGGTCAGCCCTCGCCGCCGGATCCCTTGATCAGGCAATGCTTCGCGTAACTCGCCGCCTCGTCGGCGCTCCATTCGCTCTTGGGCTTGTCGGCCAGCTTGCGACACCAGCGCTCGCCGCCGACCTCGGTCGCCTGCAGCAGGCAATGCTTCGCGTAGTCCTTCGCTTCGCCCAGGCTCCAGTCGGTCTTGGGCTTCTGCGCCAGTGCCTCGCACCAGCGCGCGCTGCCCACCTCGGGCTCGCACGCGGCGGCGAGTGCCGCGAGCAGGATCAGGGCGCCCGTCCTGATCGTGGTGTTCATCCTCATGGATTTTCTCCCTGTGGCTCTTGCGTTGATTCCCGCGCGACGAACACGTCTCCCACGCCCAGCGATGTGCCCTCGCCGCCCTGCCAGGTGGCGTTGATGCCGAACAACGGCTTTGCCGTGCCGGGCAGCGGGTTCATCGCGGCGAGCATCGCAAACGCGGCCCTGCCGGGTTCGTCGCGCACGCCGAGCGCCGGATCGACCGTGATCACCGCGCAGCGTTCGCAGGGGTAGCATAGCCGAAACGACCCTTCGTCCCGCTGCAAGGCAGCGAGTGCGTGCTCGCGAAACGCGTCCAGGCCGTCGACCACGATATTGGGACGGAAGCGATCTATTCCCACCGCGGGTCGGCCTCGTTGCGCGAGCCCCGCGTTGAGGGCCTGCAGCGAGGCGATATTCACGACAAGGAACGGCGCGGCATCGGCGAAGGCGGTCGTCGTCGCCTCGCCCAGCAGTGGGGCACGCGCCAGGCGACGGCGGAATCCACGGCGCATGCGCACGAGCCGCAGCGGCCGTTGCGGCTGCACCGCCGCCTGCAGCCAGCACGAGGCCTCGGGTCCGGCATCGAGCACCTCGCACGCGTCAGACCAAACCTGCGCCGTGAAGGGCTCGGCGGCGCGGTACGCCAGCGGCACGCGCAGCGGATCCCGGCCAGGCGCATCGATGCAGAGCGAGTCGTCCTCGTAGCGCGGAGCGAGCAGCGCCAGGCGCGGGAGCTCGCGCTGCGACACGAAGCGCCCGTCCTCGCGCACGATCATCCACTCGCGATCGCCGTCAAGGCCGCGCGCACCGATTCGGGGCCGAAGGTCTTGCTCACCGCCAGCAGCGTGACGCTGTCCACGGGCCGGCCGGCGTGGGTGCAGGCGTCGGCGATGCGGTTGAGAACGGTGTTCAGATTGCCGATAACGCTCGTCATAATCC
>JAKJFB010000602.1 GCA_022705125.1 Pseudomonadota bacterium | reverse complement strand
CACCCTGGAGATGCAACCATGAGTTTGCGCGAAGGCGGCCTGCAGGCACCCACCCGCCACCCGCTCGACTGGCAGAGCGCGGACTTCTACGACGAGCAGAAATGCCTCGCCGAGCTGGAACGCGTGTTCGACATCTGCCACGGCTGCCGGCGCTGCGTGAGCCTGTGCGACTCCTTTCCGGTGCTGTTCGACCTGATCGACGAGTCGCCGACCATGGAACTGGACGGCGTGGACAAGGCGCGATTCAGCGACGTGGTCGACCAGTGCTACCTGTGCGACCTGTGCTACCAGACCAAGTGCCCCTACGTGCCGCCACACGAGTGGGCGCTCGACTACCCGCACCTGATGCTGCGCGCCAAGGCGATCCGCTTCAAGCAGGAAGGCGCCACGCTTCGCGACAAGGTCCTGACGGCCACCACCACTGTCGGCGCGCTGGCGAGCATCCCGGTCATCGACGTGACGGTCAACGCGCTGAACAAGGTCGGCGTGGTGCGCAAGGGCATGGAGGCCGTGCTCGGCGTCCACCACAAGGCCAAGGTGCCGCAGTACGACAGCAACCACCTGCGCAAGCGCCTGAAGCACCACCAGCCCGGCGCCCAGGACCCGCAGCCCGCCGGACCCACGCGCGGGCGCGTGGCGGTCTTCGGTACCTGCTATGGCACCTACAACACGCCGCAGATGGGCGAGGACCTGGTGCGCGTATTCGAGCACAACCGCATACCGACGCGCCTGGTGCAGGGCGAGAAGTGCTGCGGCATGCCCAAGCTCGAGCACGGCGACCTGCAGAGCGTGGCGGCGCTGAAGGAGCACAACATCCCGATCCTGGCGCAGGCGATCCGCGACGGCTGGGACATCGTGGCACCGGTACCCTCCTGCGTGCTGATGTTCAAGCAGGAGCTGCCGCTGATGTTCCCGGACGACGCCGACGTGCAACTCGTGAAGGCGAACATCTTCGATCCCTTCGAGTACCTGGTGCATCGCCACAAGGCCGGGCTGCTGAACACGGATTTCCCGGTCAGCCTCGGCAAGGTCGCCTACCAGGTCGCGTGCCACCAGCGCGTGCAGAACATCGGCCTGAAGACCAGGGATGTGCTGGCGCTGATCCCCGGCACCGAGGTCAAGGCCATCGAGCGCTGCTCGGGCCACGACGGCACCTACGCGGTGCGCAAGGAAACCTTCGAGCGCGCGATGAAGATCGTGAAGCCGGTGGTGAACCAGGTGAAGCAGTTCGACCCCGCCGCCTACACCAGCGACTGCCCGATGGCGGGCTCGCACATCGCGCACGGCCTCGGCGACGACAGGGAGCCGCTGCACCCGCTGTCGCTGCTGCGCAAGGCCTATGGCATTTGAGGAGAGCACATGGCTTCGGCATTGACCCTGCAGGACCTGCCCGCGCTGGCGGACTACACGCGCGAGCGCGAGCGTTTTCGCGCCGAGGTGCTCAGCGCCAAGAAGGCGCGCTACGTGCCGGTCGGCGATAACGTCTCGCTGCTGTTCGAGAACCGCCTCACCGTGCTCTACCAGGTGATGGAGATGCTGCGCATCGAGAAGACCACGGACCCGCAAGGCATCCAGTCCGAGCTCGACGCCTACAACCCGATGATTCCCGGCGGCGCCGACTGGCGCGCCACGATGCTGATCGAGTTCGAGGATGCCGCCGAGCGCGCGGTGCAGCTCAAGTACATGCGCCTCGTCGAGCACCACGTCTACGCCGGGATCGGCGACATGCGCGTGATGGGGATAGCCGACGAGGACATGGAGCGCTCGGACGCCGCCAAGACCTCCTCCGTGCACTTCCTGCGCTTCCCGCTGCCGCCCGAGGCCATAGCGGCCCTGCGCGCCGGGGCACCGCTCGCCTTCGGCATCGATCACCCGCGCTATCGCTTCGTCAACAACGTGAGCGATCCGGCTACCCTGGCCTCGCTGCTCGGCGACCTGCGCTGAGCCTGCACCGCGCATGAACCTCCGCGACCCGCAGTACCTGGCATCGCCACGCAAGGCCGGCCAGCACGGCTTCCTCGAACATAGCGGCGCACTGGTGCGCCGCCCCCGTCACGGTGTCTGAAGCCGGCCGCCAACCACGATCTGTGTCATTGTCCTGCGCC
>JAKJFB010000601.1 GCA_022705125.1 Pseudomonadota bacterium | reverse complement strand
CGCCGGTTTCCGCGGTCTTCGTGATCATGTTGACCGCGCCGCCCGTGGAGTTGCGCCCGTACAGCGTGCCCTGCGGGCCGCGCAGTATCGCGACCTGCTCGACGTCGTAGTACTCGGTCTCGAACAGGCGCGGGAACAGGATGGGGACCTCGTTGACATGGATGCCCACGCCGTCGTCGGAGCCGGCGGCCACCAGCGCGGTGCCGATGCCGCGGATCGCGAAGTTGTTGCTGGTGAAGTTGCCCTTGGCGTAGGACACGTTCGGTGCGGCGAAGCGCATGTCGCCGAAGGTGGCGATCTGTTGCGATTTGAGCGCGGCCGCGTCGAAGGCGGTGACCGCGATCGGCACGTCCTGCGCCGATTCCGCGCGCTTTTGCGCGGTGACGATGATTTCCTCCAGTTGCGCCAGGGCGCTGTGTGGCAGCACGACGGCGGCGACGGCAGCGAGCGTGCGAAGGATCGCCGGATGCGGCATGCAGGTTCCCCTTGTCGTTTTGCGTTGTGATGCGAACCGGGATCGGGTGCCGCCCCTACTGCCTGCCGGCACGTGCAGGCTGAATATAGGAACCCTGCATGGTCGGCGTCAATGTGTGCGCCACGCGTGGGCGCCCGCGGCGCTTGCTGCTATGCTGCGCCGTCGCGAAACTAGGGAACCACGCCGCCATGCCGCTCAAGGTCTACGTCACGCCGGTCACGCCGTTCGAGCAGAACTGCTCGGTCATCGTGTGCGAGAAAACGCACATCGCGGCGGTGGTGGATCCGGGCGGCGACCTGCATCGCATCCGCGGCGTGCTGGAGAAGGCCGGCGCGCGTCTCGGCAAGATACTGCTCACGCATGCGCACATCGATCATGCCGGCGCGACGGCCGAGCTTGCGCGCGAGAGCGGCGTACCGATCGAGGGGCCGCAGCGTGGCGACGAGTTCTGGATCGAGGGCCTGCCCGAGCAGGGACGGATGTTCGGCTTCGCCGCCGCCGAGCGCTTCACGCCCGATCGCTGGCTGGAGCAGGGCGATACCGTGCAGGTGGGGGAATGCGAACTGCAGGTGCTGCACTGCCCGGGCCACACGCCGGGGCACGTGGTGTTCTACAGCGTCGAGCAACGCCTAGCGATCGTGGGCGACGTGCTCTTTGCCGGGTCGGTGGGGCGCACGGACCTGCCCGGCGGTGATCATCGCCAGCTGGTCGATTCGATCCGCAACCGGCTGTGGCCGCTCGGCGACGACGTGACCTTCATACCGGGCCACGGGCCGCGTTCGACCTTCGGCCAGGAGCGGCGCACGAATCCTTTTGTCGGCGATGGGCGCTGAGGGGGCTTTCCCGGGTCCGGATTCATCCGGATTCGCAGGTCCGAATTCATTCGGACTCCTGTCCGGCTGACGCCGGACCCACGAACGATGTCCGGTTGAAACCGGACCTACATCGGCTCCAGCTTGCCCTTGTCCGCCGCGTCGGTTTCAGGCGCCACGTAAGGCTCGAACCTGCCGAGTCCGCAGCTCGCGCCGCGATCCAGTCCCGAGCCCATGTGGGTGACCACCCAGATGATGTCCTGGCTGCACAGCTGGCTGATGCTCGTCTTGTAACCGAAACTCTTTTCGAACCCCAGCCCGGAACAGCGGTGCGGCAGGCGGTTGACGAGGGTTTCGTTGCCGGTCATCTCGAACAGGATCGTCCGGTCATCGAGCACCCGGGTGTTCTGGATGCGTTTCAGGGGAATGCAGTTCAGGCCGACGCCCCCGGTGGCTGGTCCGGTTGCAGCCGGCGCAACCTCCTGCGCGAGCAGCGTGGCCGCGGGAAGTTGCAGGCACGCCACGGTAAGTGCAGTGCACAGATGGCGGTTCATACCGAGAGCCTCCGGGGGCGGCGCGGGTGATGATCAACGCTGCGGCGGCGCCGATGCTCACCGCCTGATCGCTCAGACCGCCTTTTGCAGGGTGGGTTCCGTGCGGAACGTGCTCATGCTGAATTGCACACGCTCCTCGACGGGGCGCTGCGGGTTCGCCGCGGCCTCGCGCGCGATGTGGCGGATGCGCGGCGACAGCCCGGTGTTGTTGGCGATCTGGATCGCGAGCCCGGGGCGCGCGTTCAGTTCCATGATCAACGGGCCA
>JAKJFB010000600.1 GCA_022705125.1 Pseudomonadota bacterium | reverse complement strand
GGCAGGGCGCGCCTGCCGCTGGCCAGCGCCAGCGCGAGCAGCGGCAGCGCCATGGTGGCGCCGAGCGTGATTTCCCGCGCGCGCTGCTGGTGGATCGCCACGCCGGCCAGCGCGCAGCCGGCGAGCAGGGCGTACAGCAACCACAGCGCGAACGCGATGCGGCGGCTGGCCGTGCTGCCCTCGGCGTAGAGATAGCCCATCAGGAACACCGGCAGCACGCCGAAGATGTAGCGATAGCTCAGGGTGTCGCTGTTGAGCGTCGGCGATTCGTGCACGAATCCGAACAGCTGCACCGCGAGCGTGGCTGGCAGCAGCACCAGCAGCAGCGCCCGCCAGCGGAACAGCAGCGGCAGCAGCAGGTAGAAATGGAACTCGGTGGCGAGCGACCAGGCCGGCGGCACCAGGGGGTGCGGCAGCAGTTGCGGGATCACGAAGGGCCCGAAGATGTAGTTGGCGGGCAACAGCAGCGCGTTGAGCAGCACCTTCAGCGGTGTGGGCTCCTGTTGCAGCAGCCAGAATCCGGGCGAGGGGCCCCAGGCCCACAGCAGCGCCACGGTCGCCGCCAACGCCACGAGGTATTGCGGGAACAGTTTCAGCACGCGGTCCGCGAGGAAGGCGCGCGCCGGCCGCGCCGAGTAGCGCCCGAAGCGTTCGATGCTGCGCCGCATCAGGTAGCCGCTGATGGTGTAGAAGCAGATCACGGCCATCACGCCGGGATTCAGCGCCCAGTGGAACCCGGGCACGTGCGAGAGCAGCACCGCGGCGGCGAGCGCGAAGCGGATCAGGCCGAGCAAGGCGTGCCTCCCGCATCGGGTGCGCGCCGCGCAGGGCGCCGCGCGGCGCTTCGCCGCGGGAGTTCAACGGTCATGGCTGGTGGCGTGCGCGGCATCTGGGGCTCCACCCGGGATGGCGCACCTTAAGGCAGGGGCCCGGAGGTGACAAGCCGGCGCGCACCGCGCCGCACAGCGCAACAATTCACTGCCGGCGGGTGCGGGGCTTGGCAACGCCGCGCCGCTTTGACTAATATCGGCCCCATCGCCGCTTGCCGGCATTGCGTCACAGATCCGTATCACGATGAGCTTCCAGGGCCACATCGCCAGTCTTTCCGCGCCGCGCTCCCTGCGCGCGCTGCGTCTCGCCCTGCTGCTGCCCTGAGGGGCAGCATACCGTTCGTTCACATTTCCGTTACCGCGACAAATTCACCAGGATGGGTGCCCCCTGCGCGCCCGCCCGGACATGAGGACAAGCCATGAGCAAGGACCGGTTGATCATTTTCGATACGACGATGCGTGACGGCGAGCAGAGCCCCGGCGCGTCGATGACCAGGGAAGAGAAGATCCGCATCGCGCGCTCGCTGGAGCGGCTGAACGTGGACGTGATCGAGGCCGGTTTCGCGATCGCGAGCCCCGGCGACTTCGAGGCCGTCAAGGCGGTGGCCGAGACGGTCAAGAACTGCACCGTCGCCAGCCTCGCGCGCGCGGCCTACCGCGACATCGAGGAAGCCGGCGCGGCGCTGAAGAACGCCGTGCGACCGCGGATCCACACCTTCATCGCGACTTCGCCGATCCACATGCAGTACAAGCTGCAGATGACGCCCGAGCAGGTGCTCGACCAGGCGGTGCGCTCGGTGAAGCAGGCGCGCAACCACACCGATGACGTGGAGTTCTCCTGCGAGGACGCCAGCCGCTCGGAGTTCGACTTCCTCTGCCGCGTCATCGAGGCCGTGATCGCTGCCGGCGCCGGCACGATCAATCTTCCCGATACCGTCGGTTACGGCGAGCCGGGGCAGTATGGCGAGTTCGTCGGGCGACTGATCCGCACCGTCCCGAACGCCGACAAGGCGATCTTCTCGGTGCATTGCCACAACGACCTCGGCCTGGCGGTGGCGAACTCGCTGTCGGCGGTGATGCACGGGGCGCGCCAGGTGGAGTGCACGATCAACGGGCTCGGCGAGCGCGCCGGCAACGCCTCGCTCGAGGAAATCGTGATGGCGGTGCGTACCCGCGCTGACATCTTCCCGGTCGAGACGCGCATCGTGACCGAGGAGATCGTCCCGGCCTCGCGGCTGGTGTCCTCGATCACCGGTTTCCCGTTGCAGCCCAACAAGGC